>JALWEA010000427.1 GCA_027039465.1 Calditrichia bacterium
CCTTTGTAATTTCCAATCTTCTTTTTGCCAGTTCTTTTCTCAAGTTTTCATATTTGGCATTTTTAAGCAGGAGTTTAACAAAATATTCTAATTTTTCTTGATCTACCCGATCTAATTTTTCAATAATATCCCAATTAATAGACATTTTACATTCACAATTTTTTAATTATAGGTATAAAAAAAATTAACGCACTTTTTGCTTTTGTCTTTCGATGATTGTAATTAATGATCGCAAAGCGTCGTTAACCGATTGCTTGTCAGGGAAATATTTGGCGACATCCGGGTCAATGATTACAACGTTTGTCCCTTCGGCGTATTTTTTTGCATATTTCCCGCGAACTCCGCTTGAAAAATCATACTCTTTAAAATTTTTTTGATTAATTCTTTCTGATCTCGAAGACAATCTTTACTTAACTCCAAAATTTGTGGTAAAAAATCAATTTTGACCCACCCCTTTTCCCCCTCCTTGCGGCAGCAGGGAGGGGGAGTCAGAGGGGGTGGGTTATGATACGAAAAATCAAGTCTCCGTTGAATTTTCTTCTTCATCCAACAGCTTGCGCACTTCTTCGTCCGAAAGATTTTCCAATTCTGCCAGCATATCATCCAACTGCACATCTTCCCGCTCAATGCGCTCGATGGTCTCGCCGGCCAAGTCCGAATGACTTTCTTCAATGGCAATGGCCAGTTCGGCCACGGTCGGTTTTTCAAATAGAGTGCGCAGCGGCAATTCCACATTGAACTGCTCACGGATGCGGGACATGAATTTGGTGGCCAGCAGAGAATGTCCGCCCAATTCGAAAAAGTTGTCAAATACGCCCACCTTCTCAATGTTGAGCAATTCGGATACAATGGCTGCCAACTTTTCCTCGCTTTCATTTCGCGGAGCGACGTATTCGCTTTGTACATCCCGCTGCTGATCCGGCCTGGGCAGCGCCTTGCGATCCACTTTGCCGTTGGGCGTTAAGGGCATTTGTTCCAAATGGACGAAGACCGCAGGAACCATGTACTCGGGCAACTGCTCTTTGAGATGGGCTTTCATCTCCGGCGTCGGTAAAGCCTGACCGTCTTCACTAACGTAGTAAGCCACTAAAAGTTGATGTCCTGGCGTATCTTCGCGCACCAAAACCGCAGCGTCCCGAATTTTCGGATGGCCGGTCAGCACCGCTTCGATTTCGCCCAATTCGATGCGGAATCCGCGCAGTTTAACCTGATGATCGATGCGGCCTAAAAATTCGATATTGCCGTCCGGTAGCCAGCGCACCAAATCGCCGCTGCGATACATGCGTGCTCCTGGTTCGGCGCTAAACGGGTTGGCCACGAAACGTTCGGCCGTTAAATCGGGTCGTTTCAAATAACCTCGCGCCAGTCCCGCGCCGGCAATACACAATTCGCCGGGCACGCCAACCGGAACGGGCATCAAGTTGGCATCTACAACGTACAATTGAAAATTGTCAATCGGTTTGCCGATGGGCGGTTCCATTGGATTTTGCGGATCGGTTTCGTACATGGAAGCGCACACTGTGGTTTCGGTCGGACCGTACGCGTTAACAAACTGCCTTCCCTGTCTCCATCTTTGCACCAAGTCGCTCGTACACTTCTCTCCGGCCGTAACGATGGTGCGCAAATCGGGTAAAGGCTCTTCCGGCATAACCGCCAAAACGGAAGGGGGCAAGGTGACCGTGCTGATCCGCTGTTCTTTGAGAACGCGATGCAAGCCCTGTCCGGTGAGCAAATTTTCCTGATCGGTGTAAACCAAAGTGGCGCCGTTGAGCAGAGCCATGACCGTTTCCCAAACGGAAGCGTCGAAACTCAATGAAGCAAATTGTAAAATGCGGCTTTGCGGTTGAATATTGAAGGCCGCCTGCTGCGCCTGAAACAGGTTGCACAACCCGCGATGGGGCAACAAAGTTCCTTTGGGTTTGCCCGTGGAACCGGAAGTGTAAATCACGTAAGCTAAATTCTCCGGTTCAATGGCTAAATTCAGATTATCGTCCTGCATAGGCGCGATTTCATTTTGATTTTCATCGAGCAGAATCGGTTGCGCGTTTTGCAAGGGCAGAACCTGCGCCAAGTGTTGATTGGTAATAACCAGTTGCAATTCGGAATTTTCGATCATGTAACCGATCCGCTCTTTGGGATAGGTGGGATCGATGTTCAGAAAGCCGCCGCCCGCTTTCAGAATGGCCAAAATGGCTACCGCAATGTCGTTTGAGCGCGGCAGCGACAAGCCGACGATTTGATCGGTTCGCAGACCTTTTGCTTTTAAATAACGCGCCAATCGGTTCGCCTTGCGATTTAATTCTCCGTAACTCAAAACCTGTTCGTTGTGTTGCACGGCGGGGTGGTCGGGCTGCTTTTCGGCCAGAGCTTCAAACAAAGCGTGCACCGTTTTGTCATGCGGGTATGGACGAGCCGTGTCGTTCCATTCTTTAAATAACCATTGCTTTTCCTGCGCCGTTAAAAAGTCGATGTAAGCAATCTTTTGCTGCGGTTGAGTAACGGCCTGACGCAGCAAATTTTCAAAATGTTGCATCATGCGGCGAATGGTGGCTTCTTCAAACAGGTCGGTATTGTATTCCCAAAAACAGATAATGCCGTCATCGGTTTGCGTGGTGTAAAGCGTCAGATCGTATTTGGACGTGGGGTTCTCCGGCGCAAAAGGTTCGATGGTGATGTTTTTCAGCTTCAGAGCCTCTTCGGGCGTGTTTTGCAGAATGAAAGCCACCTGAAAAACGGGGGAGTGGCTCATGTCCCGTTCGGGCTGAATGGCTTCCACCAATTTTTCGAAAGGCAAATCCTGATGCGCGTAAGCCTGCAAGGTATTTTCACGCACCTGCCTGACCAGAGTTTTAAAATCGAGATCGTGGTTGAATTCGGCCTTAAACACCAGCGTGTTGACAAAAAAGCCGATCAAATGCTCGATTTCGGAACGATTACGATTGGCCACCGGCGACCCGACCAAAATCTTCTCTTGACCCGAGTAGCGATGCATTAAAGCCTGAAAAGCCGCTAACAGCGTCATGAACAAGGTAACGCCCTGCTTTTGGCTGAATTTCACTGTCTGCTCGGAAAGATCGGTTGGCAGATCGTAGCGCAACGACCGGCCGTTAAACGTTTGCATGGCCGGACGGGGATGATCCGTCGGCAATTCCAAAACCGGCGGATTTTCGCCGATGTAATCTTTCCAAAATTGAATGTGTTTTTCCAAAACCTCGCCTTGCAGCCATTGGTTTTGCCACACGGCAAAATCGGCATATTGGACGGGCAGCGGCGCCAGCTCGGGCGAGTTCCCGTCGCTTAAGGCATTGTAAATGGTAGCCATTTCGCGGATTAACACGGATGTTGACCAACCGTCGGTAATGATGTGGTGCAGGTTAAACAGAATCAAATGATCATCGTCGTTCAATTTGACGACCTGAATGCGGAAGAGCGGGCCTTTGCTCAAATCGAACGGCTGCAACGCATCTTGGCGGGCGCGTTCTCTGGCCTGTCGCAACGCCTGATCTTCCGGCAGCCGGCTAAAATCAACCAGCGGCAAGTCAAAATCGAGCTGCTCGTGAATGATCTGAAACGCTTCGCCGCGTTCTTCGCCGAAGGTCGTGCGCAAAACTTCATGCCGTTGCACGATGCGGGCAATGCTTTCTTTTAACAGATTTAAATCGAGCCGCCCTTTCAGACGTACCGCGGAAGGCACGTTGTAGTTGGCCGAACCGGAAGAAAGTTTGTCTAGAAACCACAAGCGTTGCTGAGCAAAGGAGAGCGGCAGCTTTTGATCGCGTGAAACGGGTTCGATGGGCGGCGCCTGTAATCCGCGCTCCTGCGCCTTTAGCTCCTCGATTTTTAAAGCCAAATCGGCCAGCACCGGCGTTTCGAAAATTTGACGCAACGGCAATTCCACGCCAAAAGCATCGCGCACACGGGACACCATTTGCGTGGCTAACAGAGAGTGACCGCCCAAATCAAAGAAATTATCCAGCGCGCCCACATCCTTAATCTTTAAAACATCCTGCCACAGGGTCGCCAGCAATTCTTCCGTTGGCGTGCGCGGCGCTACTTTCTGTTGCCCGCCCAAATCCGATTCCGCAGGTCGCGGCAACATTCTTCGGAAAATTTTTCCGCTTGCGGTTAAAGGGAAACGATCCAAAAAGACAAAAGCCGTCGGCACCATGTAATCGGGCAAATGTTGATGCAGGAAAGCACGCAAATCACCGCGGTCAATAACGGTTCCGTCGTCCGTCAGGCAATAAGCGGCCAGGTAGGGACGACCGGGCTCGTCTTCGCGCAAAAGCACCACGGCATCTTTAATCTGCGGATGTTGCCGCAAGGCGTTTTCGATTTCTCCCAATTCAATGCGAAATCCACGCAACTTGACCTGCGAATCCACGCGACCCAGAAACTCCAGCATGCCGTCGGGACGCCAGCGCACCAAATCGCCGGTTTTGTACATGCGCGCGCCGGGTTCCGAAGAAAACGGATCGGGAATGAACATTTGCGCCGTTAAATCGGGTCGATTCAGATAACCGCGGGCCAGACTTTGTCCGCTGATGTGTAATTCACCGGGAGCGCCGATGGGCACCGGTTCCAGTTGCTCATTCAGCACGTAAAAGCGGGTATTGGCCAAAGCGCGTCCGATGGTCGGCCGCGAGCCGCTGCCCTGAATTTTGGTAATGGAAGCGTCAACCGTGGTTTCGGTCGGGCCGTACATGTTAAAAAAGGTAATGCGCTGCTGACCTTGAATGGCGCGCCACAGCGACTCGTCCAGAGCTTCGCCGCCGGTGGTAAAAGCTTTGGGAAAAGGCGCGGCGTCAAAAAGTCCGGCTTCAATCATTAATTTTAATTGCGAAGGCACGCCGTCGGCCAGATCGATTTTGTTCTCCCGAAAGAATTGCACCATGGCGGCGCCGTCGCCGCGGATTTCTTCGGGAATGATGTGCAGGGTGTGACCGTGCGCCATCATGATGATGCGTTGCATGGAAGCGTCGAAGATCAACGGAGCGTTCAGACTGATATTAGCCTTTTTTAGTTTTAGCGGTTCGTAAATAAAATGTTGCAAATTGGCGGCTAAATTCATGACCGAACGGTGTTGAATCATCACGCCCTTGGGTTTGCCGGTGGAACCGGAGGTGTAAATGATGTAAGCCAAATTTTCGGGTAAAGCAACGGACGGCGGATTGCTTTTAGGCTGCCCGTCAAGCTCGGGAGCGGAACCGTCCAGCGGAATTAAGGTGACCGGCAAATCTTTTAATTTTGCCTGATTGGCGCTGAGCGTGAGCATGAAACGCATGCCTGTGTCTTTAACGGAAAATTGCAAACGTTCCTGCGGATAATCCGGTGAAAGGGGAACGTAAGCGGCGCCCGCCTTTAAAATGCCCAACAGGCCGACTATCATTTCCGGCGAACGATCCAAACAAAGGCCGATGCGTTCTTCCGGTTGCACGCCCTGTGCCATTAAGTAATGCGCAATCCGATTGGCTTGTTCATTGAGTTGCGCAAAGGTTAATTTTTGATCTTTGAACGCCACGGCCGTTTGCTCGGGAAATTTTTCCGCCGTCTGTTCGAATTTTTGGGCAATGGTTAGCGTGCTTTCGAAAGGCAGCGTTAGGTCGTTCCAGTCCTGTAAAACGGTTTTGCGTTGCGCTTCGGACAGAGCGGGAATTTCGCCTAATGTTTGTCTGGGATTGTCGGCAAAAAGTTGCAAAACGGATTTCAAGTGATCGATGAGCAGCTCGATTTGTTCCTTTTCCACCCGCGCGTTTTCATAAGCGATTTTAAGCGTCAGCACGTCGGAAAAAGAGGCAATGAGCGAAACAGGGTAGTTGCTCTTTTCAAAGGAATGAAACTCGGAAAATTGTAAACTGGCCTGAACGCGTTGCATGGCCGAATCGACCGGATAATTTTCGAAGACGACAATGGTGTCGAATAAGGGCGCTTCCCGCGGCAGGTCGAGCCAGCCCTGAATTTCGACCAACGGCGTGAATTCTACATCGCGGGTGGCCGCATTTTGCTTTTGCAGGGCTTTCAACAATTCCACAACCGATTGCTGTTTTTCCAAGCGTACGCGCACCGGCAGGGTATTGATGAACATGCCCACCATGTTTTCCACGCCTTGCAATTGCGGCGGTCGTCCGGAGACCGTGGCGCCGAAAACCACATCGTCGCTGTTAAGGTAGTGGGAAAGTACCGTGCTCCAGGCCGCCTGAACCAGATTGTTCATCGTAACCTGATTTTCCCGCGCCAAACGATTTAAGCGTTCGGAAATTTCCGGTGAAAACTCGATGATTTCAAAAGCGCGGAAATCTTCTTTGGTTTGGTCTTTGGCATGAATAAAGGGCAACGGTTGCGGAGTGAAATCCTGCAGGACGTTTTGCCAATATGCCCGCGCCTTGTTCATGTCCTGTTTTTGCAGCCAGGTGATGTAATCCTTGTAGGGACGCACCGGCGGCAACTGCACGGGTTTGTTGCGAACCAAAGCTTCGTAGGTTAAAAACGTTTCGCGCAGGATTATGGGCATCGACCAGCCGTCTGCCAGCAAATGATGAAACGACCAGATGAACTGGTACAGATCGTCTTTTAAACGAATCAAATGAAAGCGAAGCAGCGGCGCTTTGGCCAGATTAAATCCCTTTTTGCGATCGGCTTCGGCGTATTCTTCCAATTTTTGCTTTTGCTGGTCTTCGGGCAAATGGCGCCAGTCGTGCTGAATGAGATCGACGGGTACGTTGCGGGAAACCACCTGCAGCATTTTGTCCACTTTTTTCCAGACAAAGGAAGTGCGCAGGGCACTATGGCGATTGACGATGGTTTGCCAGGCTTGCTTAAAGGCCTGCACATCAAGAGGGCCGTGCAATTTAACCGAAAGCTGTTCAAAGTAAGTGGCTGCTTCGGGATTGTAAACGTAATGGAATAACATGCCCTGCTGCAAGGGCGATAACGGGTAAATGGCTTCGATATTTTTATTTTTTGCCGATTTATTCATGGAAAGTTGCATCCTTGATTAATTTATTTTTGATCGGTCAAATCTCATCACTTGCGCGTAGTTTTTCCACATCTAAATCTATGTTTAGCTTACCTCGCAAAGATTTGAGCTGTTGTATTGTTTTTGTACGATGCCATTCCTTTAATGCTAATTTAACTGCTTGCGAATTTGATTTAGCTTTTGTGTATTTTAACAAATCTTTCATTATTTCATCGGGAATGTTTACCGTTATTCTCATATTGTCGCCTCAAATACAATTGTTCATTCTCTTTTATTACTCCAACTCATCCAACAAAGCATCCAAATCTTCGTCGTCAAGACCCGCCTCTTTAAAATCGGACGCCGTGTAGCCTCCGGCCTCCGGTGATAGACAATGGGCAATAATGCTTCGTAATTCTTCGCCAAAAAGCTCGGCAAACCGTTCGACGGTCGTGCGTTTAAATTGCTCTTTACTGAAGGAGATATTCACATTCAACACATCGTCAATCACATTGCCGCCGATCTCCAGTAAGTGGATGCGTTGATTCTCCGCCGCGCGTTCAGGAGCAAGCGGGGCAACGGGTTCGCCTAAAGCGGCGCTTTGATTCTGCTCCTGCTCAAACTGTCCCAAATAATTGAAGCCGATGGGCGCGCTCGGAGCGTTTTTCAGCGCATCAACATCCCGACGCAGGTAGCGCAAAAGACCGAAGCCGATGCCGTGATTGGGAACGGCGCGGTAGCGTTCTTTAACCTGGCGAATCAAATCGCCGGTTTGCCAGGTGGCGTCGTATTTCATGCGCAGGGGATGGCTGACCGTAAACCAGCCGACCGTTCGCGAGATATTGACGTCTTCGAACAAATCTTCGCGGCCGTGACTTTCCAAATCGATTAACAGATCGTTTTGTCCCGTCCAGCGGTAATGGGCGCGTAGCAGAGCGGATAGCAGCAATTCGTTGATTTGCGTGTTGTAGGCCGCCGGAGCTTCGCGCAGCAGTTGTTGTGTTTCTTCTTTGCTCAGAGAAATTTTAACGCTATCGGCGCTCTTTTCCGTGTTTTCGCCCTCGGGGTTGTCCGCAGGCAACACGACCGGGTTACCGTTTACCTGTTCCCGCCAGAATTCCAATTCCTTGCCGACCGCCTCGCTCTGTGCGTACTCTTGCAGTTTTTCGGCCCAATATTTGAACGAAGTCGTCTTTGGCGGCAGAGTGATCTCCTTACCTTCAGCCAATTGACGGTAGGCCTGCAGAATGTCTTCGCTCAGGATGCGCCACGAAACCGTGTCCACAACCAAATGGTGTACGGTAATTTGCAGCAGATCGTTTTCATTGGTCTTGAAGTAGTCAAAGCGGATCAACGGGCCGCTGTTCAAATCGAAGGCGGACTGGGCATCAAGAGCCAGTTCCCGCAATTTTTCCTGCAAAGCATCTTCGCTTAAATTCGTTAAGTCGTGCAGGTAAAACGGATTGACCGGGCCGGTTTCCGGGATTTTGCCCTCTCCGTTTTTCGAAGCCGTGGGGAAAGCAGCGCGCAAAAGATCGTGGTGCTGCAAAATCTTTTCCACCGCTTGGGACAAAAGTTCGGCATCCAGAGCTTCGTTCAGCCGAATGGTTAACGATTGATTCCAGTGCTCCGGCTTGTTGAGCTTGAGATCAAAGAACCAGCGCTGGATGGGAATAAGCGGAAATTCGCCGCTGACAAGGCCCTGTTCGGCCTGAATGGCCACGCCTTCTTCGGCCACGGCAGCCAAACCTTCAATGGTCGGATATTCGAACAATTGCTTGGGCGTAATTTTCAATCCCTTTTGATTGGCGCGGGCGATGACCTGAATGCTCAAAATGGAATCGCCGCCCAATTCGAAGAAATTGTCT
>JALWEA010000428.1 GCA_027039465.1 Calditrichia bacterium
AGGCAAACAAACGACCCACATTGGCGGCAATGATGGTCGCTTTCAGCAAGTCGTGATTGGCAGCCCAAATAATGGCCAACAACGCTTTACCGCCATCCAACGGGTAGCCCGGAATTAAATTAAAAATACCCAAAATCAAATTAATGTATGCCAAGTAGGTAAATAAAGCGTAAACGGTTTCGTAAGAACGAACCATCGACGCTGCTGCCATGAGTAATGCCCACAAAAGAATATTGACCAAAGGCCCGGCAAGAACAATCCAAAACTCCTGTGCCGGAGTTTGAGGATTGCGGCGTATTTTGGAAATCCCGCCGAAAATTAGCAGGACGATATCATCGACCGGAATACCGAAATATCGGGCAGCCAAAGAATGCCCCAATTCATGCAAAAGCACGCTAAAGAAGAAAAGCAAGGAAGTAATGGTTCCCATCACCCAGTACATGACCGGCAGCCAATCATGGTAATGGGCAGGATAATATTCATCGGCAAGCAGCCAAACCACCAGAAAGAACATGTAAAACCAGGAATAATCGATTTCGATGGGAATGCCAAACAGGCGTCCGATTTTAATCGTTTTTTGATGCACTAATTTTTCCTCCGTACTCTTCTAATCTTTAGTTCACGCTTGGTAATCATGCGATAGCCCCATTCCATGGCAAATGAAAAAACAATCGTACCTAGCAAAACAATCAGCGTAATCGGAGCTTTTTTAATGGTGTAAATAGTCAGAATAATCAGTGATGCCAGATCTCCTAAAATCGCAATCCAGATCATCCAGAGTTTGGCGTTGGTTTCTTTTCGAATCCGTAAATGCGCCACATTCACCGAACCGTAAATCAAAAGAAAGGCGCCGCTGCCCAGCATGGCAATGCGATCCAAAGGTAGAACATTTAAAAAAATGATTACAAATCCGGCGGTAATTAACATACCTTCTTTGGCCCGATGAAAAACCGAACGCTCAAACACTTTTGGCAATTCACCGTCGCGGGCAACCATGTAACTTACGTTACTCCCGCCGTAAAGCGTAGCATTAATGGCCGAGGCCGTGGAAAGCAAAGCCGTTAAAACGATAATCACAAAACCGACGCGGCCGAGAAACGGAACGGCCGCCTGCGCCAGAGCATAATCTTGCGCTTTGATGATTTCGGGAATCGGCAAATGGCCCACCACATTCATTGAAACGGACACATAAATGGTAATCACAATCAGAATGCTTAAATAGAGCGCTTTAGGCAGGGTTTTGTGAGGGGTCGCCATGTCTTCCGCCGCATTCGTAATCAGCCCGAATCCTTCATAAGCAATAAAAATCAAAGCCGCGCCAAATAAAATATTGGAACCGGCAGGCCATTTGGAAAAACTCAGCAGTTCCGGTTTGATGCTAAAATAACCGATTACCGCAAACAAAACCAAAATCGTAATTTTAATGACTTCATTGACCGACTCAAAAGCCGCCACAGCTTTGGAGCCGATGAATTCAATTATAACGAAAAACAGTACGATGGCCGTTCCGAAAATACCGATCCAAGTAGGCATGCTACCTTTGGGCATGAATGTCATGGCATAGCCGCCAAATGCACGGGCGTAAAGAGCCAGGGCAAATACATAGCCTACCCAAAGTAAGATATTCAACCCGCCGCTTAAAACGGAATTGCCAAATCCCCGGATTAAAAATTCAACCGGGCCGCCTGCCGTTGGGTATTTAACACCTAATTTGGCATACGAATAGGCATTGAACAAGGCGACAACTCCGGCAATGGCGAACGAAACATACAATGCATTACCGGCAATAGCCGAGGCCGCGCCCAAAATAGAAAAAATTCCCGCACCGACCATGCCACCCACACCAATGGAAATGGCGGGCCAAAGTCCGATTCCCTTTTTCTTTTCAGCTTCCACAAATTTCCTAACTTATTTGGCCTTGGCTTGATTGGCAACCGACTGAATGGCTTCCTTAACCTTTTCTTCATCCGCCAAATAATAATGTTTGATGGGCTTCAAATCTTCGTCCAATTCGTAAACCAAAGGAATGCCCGTCGGAATATTCAAACCGGGAATCTCCTCATCGGAAATGTTATCCAAATATTTGACCAAAGCGCGTAAGCTGTTACCGTGTGCGGCAATAATGACCTTTTTACCTTCTTTAATTTTCGGGGCAATGGTATCGTGCCAAAGCGGCAAGAAACGATTCACGGTGTCTTTCAAACATTCGGTTAATGGCAATTCGTCTTCCGGCACATCTTTGTAGCGAGGATCATGCCCCGGATAACGAGGATCGTCTTTGGTTAATGCCGGCGGCGGCACATCATAGCTACGGCGCCATTGATGCACCACTTCTTCACCGTACTTTTTAGCGGTTTCGGCTTTGTTCAAACCCTGCAGAGCGCCGTAATGACGTTCGTTCAACCGCCATGAACGCACCACGGGAATCCACATTAAATCCATTTCATCCATCACAATCCACAGGGTGCGAATGGCGCGTTTTAAGACGGATGTGTAGGCGATGTCAAAGGTAAAACCGTTTTTTAAAAGTTGTCTACCCGCTTCGTGAGCTTCCTGAATTCCTTTTTCCGAAAGATCGACATCCGTCCAACCGGTAAATTTATTTTCTTTATTCCATACGCTTTCGCCGTGACGCAAAAGAACCAATTTATACATGGCAATACCTCCGCTGTTTATTTTTTCCAAATAGAATTTTTGCTCACCTGTTTTTTCTAATCGAAGGTAAACTATTGAAAAATTGGGAAAAATACAATAGTCCTTCTCCTAAAATTTTTCTTTGATAAGACTATATCGATTTCCGATCCATTTAACATTCATAAATGAACAAAAGATACCAGTCCCATCGAAAATTATTTTGATATTCATGGAATTATTTTTAAAATCCCCAATTGTCATTTCAAATAGTGAAGGATCGACACTTTAATGAAAATTGACGAAGATGTTATCCGCAGAAGTGTATCGTCGGTTATCTTTACACGGGGTAAAATGTATGCCCGAAGCAATCGGGTAACCATCAGAAGGATGGAAAAAAATTTCCTGGAAGCCGAGGTGCTCGGAACGCGCAAATATTCCGTAAGCATCCGACAAACATCATTTAATAAACTCGAGGCTGCCTGTACCTGCCCTTACTTTGAAGAATACGGTTTGTGTAAACACGTGGTAGCTACGCTTTTGGTCGCCAATGAATATGACGGAGAAACGCAAAGCCCTAAAGCGGATAGAAAAAGTTGGCTATCCATTCTCCAACAAAGCAAAAAAGAAGAACAGCAGGTTAAAAAATCAAATAAAAAATTGGCCTTTTCACTGAAATTCTATGATCACAGATGGAGCATTTCACCTACGGCTTTTTACATTAAAAAGGACGGCTCTTTGGGCAGAGAAATGTCTTTGAATTCAGACGATCTCAACCCCGGAGCAATTTTGGCAACCCCTGACGAAATAGTTGCAGCCAAAGTCTTCTTAACAAATAAGGCGGTACAATACATCTCTTATTATTACGACGAAGACTTATATTCACCCGGTGAAAAAATCGGCTCTATAATTTCCATGATTACCAACAGTCTTATTTTTACCGAACGCGGCGATACCGTGGAATTTCACCCGAATACGCTTTCAGCCCGATTCATACTCCGAGAAGATAAAAAAGAATATCAACTTTCTTTGCAATTAAAGGATGAAGAGCGGAACAAAGAATTTTCTCTTACAAACAAATTTTATTTACTAACTTTAGAGCCGACTTTTCTGTATTCTAATTCTAAAAAGAAAATTTATCGTGTAAAAGATAACATGCCAAAATCGTTGATTTTTCCCTTCACACAAACACCGGATTTCCTGATCGTTCCCAAAAATGAATTGAACAATTTTTTCCGAACCGTTTATCCGCAGATTGTGGTTTCCGGTATTCCGATTCAATTACCTGAAAATTTTCAGCAATCCGTTTTTAATCGCCTAGTCAAAAAGGCCATTTATTTGTCCGAAGAATACGAGATATTGCAAATTGAAGTTAAATTTTATTACGGAAACGATGACGATACAACAAACGAAGTTTACGAAGTGAACGGGTTGAATTTTAAACCGGTTGAAACCGTTTTCCGCAATAATAAAATTCAAACGATATCCCGACAAAAAAAAGTGGAACAAGCGCTTATTGATTTCCTGCTGAACAATCGCTTAAAAATCAATGATCAGGGTAACCGGCTTGAATTACGTGGCCGCACCAATCCGTTTGATTGGCTCTTTGACAATCTGCCGGAAATTGCCGCCCACGGTTTTGAAATTTACGGCGAAGAAAAATTAAGTAAACTCAAAGTCCGCCGCTCAACGCCTAAAATTATCACCAAGGTCAGTTCCGATTTGGATTGGTTTGATCTGAATATTGAAATCGATTTTGACGGGTTACGCGTTTCCTATTTTGAATTGGCCAAATCCATTAAAAAAGGTAAGAAATACATTCAACTGCATGACGGCAGCGCTGTGCGCCTGAGTGAAGAAGTGTTGGACAAATTGGGTCTTATTTCGCACTTTGCGCAAAAAGTACCAGGTAAAAACGCGTTGCGCATGTCCAAAACCCAAACCTTATTGTTGAATGAAATTCTAAAAACTTCCCAGGAAGCCGCGACGGACAAAGAATTCAAAAAACAATTAAAGAAGTTCGAATCCTTTCGAAAAATTCAATCAGTTTCTTTACCCGAAAATTTTACGGGTACATTGCGGCCCTACCAAAAAGCGGGTTTGGATTGGCTTTGTTTTTTAAATGAATTCGGTTTTGGCGGTTGTTTGGCGGATGACATGGGCTTGGGCAAAACGATTCAGGCTTTGGCCTTGTTGCAAAGGGAAAAAGAACGTTCGAAAAAGCAACCGCTCAATTTAATCGTTGCACCGACTTCGGTACTGCCCAACTGGGAACTTGAAGCCAAACGCTTCACGCCGCAGCTTAAGGTTCTCATCCATTACGGTAATGATCGCACAAAATCGGCAAAAGATTTTGAACCGTTTGATCTGATCGTAACTTCTTATGCCCTGTTACGCAGAGATTACGAGCTTTTCAAAGACATTTCGTTCCACTACATTATTTTGGACGAATCGCAAAAGATAAAAAATCCGCACTCGCAAACCGCCCAGGTCGCCCGAATGATCAAAGGAAAGCATCGCCTAGTCATGACAGGTACGCCCATCGAAAACAATTTAAGCGAACTTTGGTCACAATTTCAGTTTTTAAATCCGGGCATGTTAGGCAGCTTGAAATCCTTTACTTCTTATTATGGCACCGCCATTGAAAAGCATGGAGACGAGGAAAAGGCGGAACAATTGCGCCGTTTAATTTATCCCTTTATTCTAAGACGCACCAAAGAAACCGTAGCCAAAGAGCTTCCGCCGAAAACGGAAACCGTTATTTATTGTGAAATGGATGAACATCAGGCTGTTACGTACAAAAAATGGCGTGATTATTATCGGGCATTAATTCTTAATCAAATTGAGAGTGAAGGCCTTAACCGATCCAAAATGAAAGTATTGGAAGGTTTAACCAAATTACGCCAGATCAGTATTCATCCGGCCATGGTGGAACCTAATTATAAAAAATCGTCGGGCAAATTTGAAGCCCTGTGGAATATTCTGGAAGATCTTTTATCGGAAAAACACAAAGTGCTGCTCTTTTCTCAATTTGTAAAATCTTTATCGTTAGTTCGACAGCACCTGGACGCCCAAAAGATCAACTATGCTTATCTGGATGGCAGCACCAAAAATCGGCAAAGCATCATCGATCGATTTCAAGAAGATGACCAAATACCGATCTTCTTAATATCACTCAAAGCCGGCGGACTCGGTTTAAATCTGACCTCGGCTGATTACGTGATTCATCTTGATCCGTGGTGGAATCCGGCGGTGGAAAGCCAGGCTACGGATCGTGCCTATCGCATCGGACAAACAAAAAACGTTTTTGTGTACAAAATGATCACCAAAGATTCCGTCGAAGAAAAAATTTTAACCTTGCAGGAAAAAAAGAAAAAACTAGCCGATACGTTTATTTCCACGGATTCGGCTTTCTTCAAGAATCTTGACAGAAAAGACATCGAAGCTCTCTTTTCCTGAGACCTTCCTTTTCCGTTTAAAATTTTGCTTATTTGTGATGTAGGTTATTTCGTAAATCAAGATTGTCCTTATTTTTTGGCAAAGGAATTAATCAGAAATCACGGATTGGATTTCCGACATATTTAATTGGGAAATAACGCGTACCAAAAAGAATCCGATCGTAATAATCAAAGAATAAATTTAAGGAGGCGCTCTATGAGACGTTTTTTACCATCACGATTTTTAGGCGTAGCAATGATATTGCTACTCTCCGCCGCAACCCTAATTTGGGCCAATAACGGCAAATACAGCCACTATCGGCAAAAAATCAAACCGCGGCTTTCCGCAGGCGCCCTTTTCCATTTGGGATTGCAGAATCAAGACCTGCACGTTCCCCGCACAACAGCCGGGCAAAGTTTATTGAAACCCAATGCTTCTTTCTTTGTAACCGGCGTACCGACCCTTGACGGCCCGGTAACCGAATCGATTAATTACACGCAAGATTCGGATTTAAACGGCGGAGCCCAGGTACCACCGGATAATGCCGGTTGCGTCGGGCCGAATCATTTTCTGTTGGCTGTGAATACTGCCATTGAATGGTACACAAAAACCGATCGCGTACAGCAAAAGAGTGAAGGTTTGAATAACTTTTTCTCATCTACCAATCCCAGCGACCTTTTTGACCCGCGCGTAGTGTACGACAGTTACAGCCATCGCTATATCGTCATTGCCGATGAGCAAAGTTCCAGCCCGAATATCAATTACATTCATTTGGCTGTTTCTGTTGATGACGATCCGAACGACGGTTGGTATTTTCAGAGAATAAATACAAAGACAATGATTAACGCCAAAGAAACCTGGCTGGATTTTCCAGGTTTGTCGGTTAGCAAAGAAGCGATTTACATCACCGGGAATATGTTCGATTTTAATAATACTTATGTGGCTTCCCGATTGTGGATTTTGGACAAGGGACTTTACAGCGGCACTGACACATCCGCCGTTAATGTTTACGATCTCTCCACGGAAGCGGGTTTGGCGAGTCAGTCTTTCGGAAATATGCCTGCCATCATGTCCGGCCCCCAGCCCATTTTGAACGGTGATACGGTGGGAACGTTTTTGATCAGTTCGGAATGGGACAACGGGAACGGCGACGACGATGATATTGCCGTTTACACATTAATTGATCCTTTGGGTCATTCGGGCAGTCCGGTTTTTCAAATTCAATTTTTAAATCCCGGACAAATTCACAACAACGACGCAGGCGTTCCGGAAGCCCCGCAAAACGGCGGAGATGCCACTATTGATTTCGGTGACGACCGTGCGCAAAGCGCATTTTGGCGCGGTGACACCCTGCTGGGCGCTTTTACGGTCAATCCTCCCACAGGACCCGATAGCGGGCAGGCTACTGTTTTTTGGTTTGCGGCCAATACTTCGGACTTGTTAAACATCGCATTGGAACAGCAGGGATACATTGGCGGAGAGGACATTGCGGCTCAAACGGCGACCGGATTTCCGGCCATTGCCAGCAATTACAAAGGTGATATTGCCATCGGTTTTTCCGCTTCCGCTCCTTCCATTTACGCCGGTTCCTATTTCGCGGTTCATCAAAACACGGATGCGGCTGGACAGGTACAAGCAGCGCAACCCATGCACTTAGGTGAAGATTATTACCTGCGCACTTTCAATCCGTTTCATGTCGGAAATCGTTGGGGCGATTACAGTTCCATCGCCCTTGATCCCACCAATAATTACACTTTCTGGATTTTCAATCAGTACGCCTGGACAAAAGGTGATTACGATCCTTTTTCAAAAGAAGACGGCCGCTGGGCTACTTCCTTTGCCCAAATCGATCCCAATAGCACGCAGGCAGGCATCGGAACGGATAACAAATTGGCCTTGCAGTCGTTCGAACTTGAACAAAATTATCCGAACCCGTTTAACCCAAGTACTCTAATTCGCTATCATTTGGCAAAAGCAGGAAAAGTTACGCTTACGGTTTACAATAGTCTCGGTCAAAAAGTTAAAACGTTGGTCAATGAAATTGAAAATGCGGGTTTGCATGAAGTTAAGTTCGACGGATCGCAATTACCTTCCGGTATTTACTTTTGCTCTTTAAAGCAGGCACAACGCGAATCTAAAATTAAAATGATTTTGTTGAAGTAAAAGTTCTCCTTTAGTAAACACGCACAACCTCTGCAGTCCTATCAGGATGCAGAGGTTTTTTATTTTTAGGGAAGACAAATTTTCCCGAGAACGGTTGCTTTTTTTGCACCGGTCACGCCGGGCACATTGGAAGGTTTGCCTAACAAAGTACTCCACCCCAAAATCGCAAACCCGATGGCTTCCTTAAATTCGCTGTTCACTCCCATTTCCTCCGAATTATACACCGGTATGTTGCCAAATTGGATTTGCAATTGTTCCAACATGAACCTATTAAACGCCCCGCCGCCGCTCACCACAACCATATCCGGCATTCCGTATTTCGGCGCAACGAAACTCGAATAATTCGTTTGAATAGCCATCACCGTGTAAAAACTCAGAGTGTGAATCATATCCACCGGACTAATATTTTTATTGTTAGCAAATTTTTTGATTTTGAGATAAAAATCCTTGCCGTAGAATTCTCTTCCGGTCGACTTAGGCGGAGGCATATTGATGTAAGAATCTATTTTCAACAGATATTTTAACAATTCATCCGACAACTGCCCTTTAAAGGCGGTTTCACCGTTTACATCAAAGGG
>JALWEA010000429.1 GCA_027039465.1 Calditrichia bacterium
CCTTATCGGTCTGTTTGCGCTGGGTGAAATTTTCCTGTCGCTGGAAAAATCCGAGACGGTTAAATCGGCGGTTAAAAAGATTTCTTCGGAAATGCCCAAGTTCAAAGAAATCTGGCAAATTAAACGGACGATTTTGCAGTCGTCGCTCATCGGTACGTTAATCGGCGTAGTTCCGGGCGCCGGAGCCACCATCGCCGCTTTCATTGCCTACGGCGAAGCCAAACGCATTAGCAAAAACCCGGATAAGTTCGGAAAAGGTGCCTTGGACGGAGTGGCTGCTTCCGGTGCGGCCACCAGCGGTTCGGTTGGCGGCGCTTTGGTGCCTTTGCTCACCCTTGGCATTCCTGGCAGTGCGGCAACCGCCGTACTGATCGGAGCGCTCATGTTGCACGGCTTAACACCAGGCCCCGAATTGTTCAAAAGCAACGCAGGCATCATTTACGGTTTATTTGTCAGCCTGTTTTTTGCTTACGCCGCCATGTTCGTGTTGGGCTATTTGGGCAATCAATTGTGGATTAAGATCATTTCTCTGCCAAGAGAATTGCTCTACCCGCTCATTTTGGCCATTGCCTTTATCGGCAGCTATTCGGTCAACAATTCCATGTTCGATGTTTGGAGTTGTTTGGGATTCGGTATTTTAGGCTGGATTTTAAGGCGATACAACTTCCCCACCGCTCCGGTTATTTTAGGACTTATTTTGGGCTTCCTGGCCGAGACCAATTTCCGCCGCGCCTTACTCATGGGCGATGCACGCATTTTCTTTACCCATCCGGTAAGTTTGGCCCTTTTGATTTTGGCCTTTCTATCTTTCTTTTACCCGATGGTTAAAGGCAAAATCAAATTAACAAAATACAAACAATAATCTAACAAAAATCAAATAAACGAGGTTTAAAATGGCTGTTTTATTTAAAAAGACCAAAGTATTGGAAGCACAAATCGAAGAATATTTGGATTGTGTTGTTCGCGGCGCTTTGCTGTTTCGGCAAGGCGTTAAATACTATCTGGAAAATCGCATGGATGATTTCGAAGCACGCTTGAACGATCTGGATAATCTGGAAAGTCACGGTGATCAGTTACGTCGCCAAATCGAAACCAGTTTGTACGAGCACACGTTAATTCCCGAATCTCGGGGCGATGTGCTCGGTTTGCTGGAAAGCACGGACGCGGTTTTGAATACCATGGATGAAACGCTCATGCAGTTTTCGGTGGAAATTCCCGAACTCATTCCCGAGCTGCATCAAATGTACATCGAATTGGCCGAAATTTCCACGGCCGCCGTCGAGTCCATGGTTCTGGCAATTCGCTCCTACTTCCGTGATCTCAATGCCGTCCGCGACCACATTAACAAGGTACAATTCTTCGAAAACGAGTCGGACAAAATCGCCCGCAAAATCAAACGCATTGTTTTCCGCAAAGATTTACGCTTAAGCCATAAAATCCACATGCGCTACTTTGCCTATCACATTGAAAATATTGCGGACGAGGCCGAAGACGTAACCGATCGTTTGGCCATTGCAACCATTAAACGTTACCTGTAACAGGAGCCTGAAACATGATATGGTTTTATCTACTTAGCGGATTGTTTTTAGGCTGGTCGCTGGGAGCCAACGATGCCGCCAACGTCTTCGGTACGGCCGTCGGCTCCAAAATGGTACGTTTTAGGTTGGCGGCTATTGTGGCCAGCGTATTTGTGATTATCGGCGCGGTTATCAGCGGAGCGGGTGCCGCACATACCCTAGGTAAGTTGGGTGCCGTAAACGCCATTGCCGGATCGTTTACCGTAGCCTTGGCCGCTGCGGCAACCGTGGCCTGGATGACCAAATTGTCCCTGCCCGTTTCAACCACACAGGCCATTGTGGGCGCCATTATCGGCTGGAACTTATTCACCGGCTCACCCACCGATTTAAATTCTTTGGGAAAAATTTTATCGACCTGGGTTATTTCGCCGATTCTGGCCGCTGTGTTTTCCATTATTTTATTCAAACTGTTTAAACTGTTTTTGGGCAAAGCCCGCATCCACATGCTGGAATTGGACGCGTACACCCGAGCCGGACTTATTTTGGTCGGTGCTTTCGGAGCTTATAGTTTGGGCGCCAATAACATCGCTAACGTAATGGGTGTGTTTGTGCCTTCTTCTCCGTTTAAAGATTTGAATTTAATGGGTATGTTTCATTTTACGGGTATTCAACAATTGTTCCTTTTGGGCGGTCTGGCCATTGCCGTCGGCATTTACACATATTCCTACAAGGTAATGACCACCGTCGGCAACGAAGTCTTTAAGCTGACGCCCATTATGGCCTTGATCGTAGTCTTGTCGGAATCATTGGTTTTGTTTTTATTTGCTTCGCAAAGTTTGGAACATTGGCTCATTGCACACAATCTTCCGCCGATTCCCTTGGTGCCGGTTTCCAGTTCGCAGGCCGTTATTGGCGCTGTAATCGGCATCGGTTTGGCCAAAGGCGGCGGTAAGGGAATTAATTTCGGGATTCTAGGTAAAATTGCCTCGGGATGGGTTTCCACGCCCGTAGCCGCTGCGTTGCTCTCTTTTGTGCTGCTGTTCTTCATGCAGAACGTGTTTGAACGCGAAGTGGTTCGACCGGTTACCTACGAAATTTCAGCCGATGTTTTACAAAAAATGGCGCAGGAAAATATTCCGATTAAAAATCTTAAAGCGCTTGAAGGTAAGCGTTTCCGCAATATGTACAAATTTCGCGAAAGCCTGAAACGGGCCGAAGATCTGAATGAGTCGCAGCTTTACAAGATTTTTGAAATTGCCGAGGTCGATAGTTTTTACATCGATTCCACTTTGGC
>JALWEA010000430.1 GCA_027039465.1 Calditrichia bacterium
GCCCATTAAAATCATTTGGGAAAAACCGGACAAAATTTACATCTCCGAATTAAAGTTTCCGTTTAAAATGAATGTCCGGCAAAGCAAAACTTATCATGAGCTGGTGAATGCCTTAAAAATGCAAATGAAAGGGATTCTGCTGGATTTGCAGCGTTTTTATTTGGTGGGCTTGGTGGATCAGAATTTGATGGATCATTACGTTTTGCGGCACACGGACAAAGCCGTGCAAATGACCTTTACCCAAATCGACAATCAGGGCACCACGGTTAAGTATCTGCTCGGTTTGAACGGCCTGTGCATTATGATCGACATCAGCTACCCCGTGCAGAACAAAGAAATGATTTTGTATCCGGAATTCAAAACGGTGGACGGTAAATGGCTGTGCCAGGGCTGGACGGTGCAAACGCTGGTTAACGGTCAGGTGACCAGCGGATTTAAATTGACGGCCAATTTTGCCAAAACACAAAACCTTTGGTTGCCGGAGAGTTTTTTAATCGAAGTGCAAAAGGCGGATAAAAAAGACAAGATTTTTTACGATGAAATAAAAATGTTTGACTATTATTTGAATCAGAATATTACCATTACGACCAAATCCGGAAACTAATGGATGTTCTTCAATAAATTTTTCAGTTTTTGATCGATTTGATCGGCCGGTACCAGGCGTTTGGTTTTAAGGCGAACGATTTCGCGGAACTTCATTTCAAATTCGACTTTTTTGTCACAGGGCAGGCAATATTCGATGTGCTCTTCGAAAAGACGTTTCTTTTCTTCATCCAGCACATTGTCCAAATATTGCTGGACGTATTTTTCCACATCGGCACAATCAAAATGATCCTTGTGGTGTTCATGGTGTTCGTGATGTTTATGACTATTTTTTTTGTTTGAAGTCATCCGTAATGTATCCTCTTTTTTTGGCATAATCCCACAAATAACGCTGAAGCAACTTTCTTCCCCGATAAAGCCTCGACATGACCGTGCCTAACGGCGCATCGATAATTTCGGCGATCTCATTGTAAGAAAACCCCTCAACATCGCACAAAAGCACAACAAGACGAAACTGATAAGGCAAATTTTCCAATGCCTCTTTAATGTCATCGTCAAAGAGATTTTCCAAAAATTCTTCCTTGGGCATCTCTTGCAGGCTCGCTGTTTCATCTAAACGCTTAAAAAGGTAAAATTCTTCCAGGTCGTCATAACTAATTTTTTGAGGCTGCTTCACGGCCTTGCGGTAAGCGGTAATAAAGGTGTTTACCAAGATGCGAAATACCCAGGCGCGGAAGTTGGTATCCTTCTTAAACTGATCCAATGCACGATACGCTTTGTAGAGGGCGTCCTGCACCATATCTTCCGCATCGTGTTGGTTGCGCGTCATGCGCAAGGCGGTATTGTACAGCGAGGTAAGATGCGGTTCGATTAATTGCGAAAATTCTATTTGTTTTTTGCGATCTTCTGCCAAACCCGATTCCTCATATTATTAAACCGAAAAAGTATCAAAAAACCCAATGCCGAGCAAATACTACGTTTCGCGTTTTTTCAAAATGATTCTGAACACGGAACCCTGATTAATCTTGGTTTCTTTCAAAAACAATTTTCCGCCGTGGTAATTTTCGATAATGCGCCGGGCCAAACTCAACCCCAAACCCCAGCCGCGTTTTTTGGTGCTGAATCCGGGTCGGAAAATATGGCGTTTGTTTTGCGATTGAATGCCGCGTCCGTTGTCCGCAACATCGATGATAACCAAATTTTTTTCGTTGTCAACTTGCACATTAATGCCGATCAAACCGTCGCGCGAAGGCAAAACCGAATCGATGGCGTTTTTGAGTAAATTTTCCAGAACCCATTCAAAAAGCTCTTCGTTTACATTGAGCACAATATTTTCTGCCGAAAAAGAAGTTTGAATGCGCACCTTTTTTTGCATATTGGGCAGGCGGCGCTCGTAATAGGAAACAACATTTTCGATCAATTGGCGGATGTTCACGGGTTTTAGTTCCGGCCTCGAACCGATTTTGGAAAAGCGATTGGCAATTTTGGTCAAACGCGCCAAATCGTTTTGAATTTCTTTGATGGCCGTTTCTTTGTGGGCATCGCTTATGGCTAGCAACTCAACCCATCCGGCAATGGAACTCAAAGGCGTGCCCAACTGATGGGCGGTTTCCTTAGCCATGCCCACCCAAATGGATTGCTGTTCGTTTTTCTTGATGTACGAAAACCCGAGATAACCCAACAGTCCGAATAAAACGGCGGCGGTGACAGCCAAATATGGAAAGATTCTCAGACGATAAATAACTTTGGGATAGCCGTAGTAATAATAACCAAGCACCACTTTGTTTTGGTATTTAATGGGAATCGGCGGATTTTCTTTTTTAATGCGTTCCAAAGCTTTGAATAAAATGGTACTGTCTTTTTTGGTGAATTTCTCAATGGGCTTGTTGTCAATTTCGGGTGAAATATTTCGCCAACTGCGGGGATTGTTTTGCGTATCGGTGTAGATTAAAGGATAGTCCGCGTGCTGAATGACCTCGTTAAAAAGAAAATTAATATCCGTATTGGATGTGGGATTGTTCAGGCTGACTTCCAAAAATTTAATTCGGAATTTAACGTATTCCGTGGCTTGTTTTTCCAGAATGGAAACCAGATTTTGGGAATACCAAATACCGGAAATAATCAGCAAAATGCCGAGTAAAAAAAGGAAAGCTTTAAAATTGACTTTTGCGCGATCGCTTGAAATATCAAAACGTAGTGCCAAATTACCGAACCTGTTTAATGGTTAAAATTAAATCGCCCTGCTCTATTTTGTCCACCGTATTCAT
>JALWEA010000431.1 GCA_027039465.1 Calditrichia bacterium
TAATGTAAGCAGTAACTACCATTTGTTTTCGGCTGGAATTATGATCAATCATCTTCGGCGCTGTTTTGTGGTCATCTGACTGATTGCTATCAGTCAGATGACAAATGTTTTCGGACTGATAGCAATCAGTCCGAAAAAAGACGAAAGAGATGGTTGATAAATTCCGATTGCAAAATTCAATCATCCCCTACTATTGACATGAGATGGGTTGTTATTCTGAATGGAACGCACCGTAATGAAGAATCCCTTTCGTCCGTTGCTGCTTTGGAGGAGATTCTTCGCTGCGCTGCTATTGACATATTCGATTCGCATAGTAATTATTTAGCCCCATACACTCTCTTCCATACTGTCTCCCGATGCTCGGAATTTTCAACATAGAGGGGGTGCCCACGTAGTTGTGGACTTTTATTTAAGTGTTCGAATTTATAAATTCTGCGCCCGCCAACTCGACTTATCCCGTTTGCCGTGTTTAGACCCCCTAAATCCCCCTCACAGGGGGATTCAAAGTTGTTTGTAAATTTTGCTCATTACCCAATTTGCCAGTGGTTCAGTGCTTACTCTTTTCCCCAACCGGTAAGTTCAACTTTTCATCGGGCACAATCATTCGTGCCGTTTTGCGTCCCCTTATAAGGAGGACAACAGGGAGTGGAAAAAATGCCGCTGCCGGTACTTTTGCATTCATATCTCGCTACGCCAGGAATGACAGGTTTGGCTTCAGTCATTGCCATAATAATCCATAGTACCAGCCATGGTTCTTGACCTTGGGACGACAATTTGCGGTGCGGATGGATCAAAAAAATGAAACAGCAACTAAAATGTTGGAAATAAATGCTCTGTTTTCGATTTACAAAAACTATCGATGTATTGACTTTATTTGTCGATGGTTTTCAGAAGTTCTTTGGCCTCTTTATTATTGGGGCTAAATGCCAGCACCCGACGGGCCAAATTGGCCGCTTTACCATAATTGCCCTGGGCTTCAAAGACTTTGGCCAATATTAAGTTCGCCTCGGTATCGTTGGGATTTTTCTTCAAACGATCTTCCAGTTCCTTCTTAAACCGGCTTAGAATATCGATGTAATGAAATTCGGGCCCAAGGGTCGGATGATGAACAATGTACGACGGGTCCAAATAAAAAACTTTACGATACTGTTCGATGGCCAAATCCTTTTTACCCATTTCTGTGTACAATTCGGCTAACTTAAGATAAACACGAACCAGTTTGGGATCTTCCTGCAAAGCTAACAGATAGTACTTTTCGGCCAAATCATACTTACCCATTTCATGATAAGTAAGGCCCAAATTGAAAATAGCTTCTTTAAATCTCGGATTATATCGCACTGCTTCCGTAAAAGCAATGGCCATTTCAACATAAACCTTTTTCTTTTTTATGGGATCCATGGAAATTTTATGATCGCCGTGCTTTCGGGTTTTTGTCATGCTTGCCTGCGATTGATCTCCATTGAGCATTTCCAAAAAAGCTTCAATCAACTCTTCGATAACCGCCTGCTTATAAATGGTCAAACCCTTCAAAAAATAAGCAATGGAGTTATCCGGTTGCAGTTCAATGGCTTTATTCAATTCGTTTAAAGCATTATAAAATATTTGCGACCTATAATAGCAATCACCCAAACGTAAATGGTATTCCGCCGTTTTAGGATCCAATTCCGTGGCAGTTCGATAAAAATCGATTGCTTTGCGGTATTTACCCTGATCATAGTAAATATTACCCATCTCGTAAAAAATAGGAGCGAATTCGGGATTAATTTTTTTCGCTTCATTCAGGGCCTTTTCGGCATCTTTAAATCGTTTAAGTCGGCGATAGATTTGTCCCAAATAATAAAATGATTTGTAATCATTGGGATTCAAATCAACAACTTTTTGGAAATCATTAATGGCCTTTTCGAAATGGCCTTTTTTGTAATAAATAAGTCCCCTGCCAAAATAAGGCTTGGAAAAATTTGGTAGCGCTCTAATCACCTTATTAAACTGGGCAAGCGCCAAATCCAACTTTCCCGAATTGAAATAGACAATACCCAAATTATAATAAGCTTCCCAAAAGCGGGGATCTTTCTGAATAGCCTGCTTAAACAGCCCGGTTACCACTTCATAACTCGGATTTGGTTTTTCGTTTTCCATATAGGCTCGAATGAAGGATTCGAAAGCGGGTACCGAATTGGTCAATGTAAAAGCCAACAATTTCTTTTCTTTGGCTGAAACGGGTATACCGGCAAGTTCGATAAGTTGATTGATTATCTGATTGCCGGCAGCAAAAAATTCGTTTAGGGGCTTAGTGATTTTAGAAGTCAACAAAGCGGTGCCATTGTAGGCATTGCTGTAAAGCACGTTCAAAGTCAGCATATTATTTTGAACGGAATAAGAACCCGAAATCGTGACTTCCACATTACCGTATTTACCGATATGGTAGATCATCCGTTCGGTCAAAGGGCCTTTGCCAAAACCGACTTCGTTTAATACCTTTTGAAAATGCTTTTTATCGGGAACATAAAATCCGGATAATACGCTCAATTTATTGCGCAAATAATAATCAAGACCGTAAGATATCCAATCATACTTCGGATTCGGTTGCTCATTTGTAAAAGGGATTAAACCGATTTTTCGTTTGTCTTGTGACAGCAAACTACCTGCCAAAATCAAGACAATCAATGCTACATTAAATAATCGTTTACGCATTGCACTCACATACTTTGCTTAATGCCTAAATTTACTGTTTTTCTTATTTCGACAATTTTTTTCAGTAATTTAATTGATAACCCGATTTTTTATTCTTTTTGCGCAAGATTTTTTAAAGCTCTTTTTTACCGTATATGTGCCCGTATTATGCGCCTTAATTTTCTACCATTTTTTGTTTGTTACAAAAACATAATGGTTAATTTCACATAAATCAACTTAACAGTTCACAATCCCGATTAATTTAATTACAATTTGTAAGATAATAAATAATCGTAAAAATTGCACATTTTATCCAACTAAATATTTAAATATGATAACGATTCTTTGAGAAGTTCATCGTGATGCCGATCAATAAACAACTGGTTAACAGGAATGATCCTCCATAACTTAGGAAGGGCAAAGGCAAACCCGTTACCGGTGCCAGGCCGATGGTCATGGCAATATTTATAAGCGTGTGAAACAAAAGAATCGTCATTAAACCGACCAGCGATAAGCGCGCATAAGATGATTTTACCTGATTTGACAGATAAAGCAAATAAAGAAATAAGAAAACAAAAACCATTAAAATCAAGACGATCCCCACAAATCCCTGTTCTTCTCCGATCACCGAAAAAATAAAATCCGTATGATGGGCCGGAAGAAAATTTAAATGCGACTGAGAGCCCTGTAAAAATCCTTTGCCCCAAACGCCGCCGGATCCGATGGCCACTTTGCTTTGAATGATCTGATATCCGGCACCACGCGGATCTTTTTCCGGTTGCAAAAACGTTAAGATGCGCTGCTGCTGGTAAGGACGGAGCGTTTTCCACAAAACGGGCGTAACGGCGCCAACCGCGATATGCATTACAAAAACGCCAAACTTAACAATACCTTTTTGCCTGGCTAAAATCAAAACAATTGAAATAAGCAATATCCAGCCCATAAATGCGTAAAGGTTAAAGGCTACAATCATGGTAACAATCGGCGTTGTAATGACAAAAAGGAAAAACCATGAAATCCCGGCCATGTACAACATGGGAATAATCAAAGCTAAAAATACCAGCGAGGTTCCCAAGTCCGGTTGTTTGGCAATGAGTATAAAAGGAATTAAAATCATTAAAAACACGACCGCCAAATGTTTCCATTCATTTATGCTGCGATCGTTTTGCGATAAATAGCGCGCCACCGCTAATACGGTTGCTATTTTGGCAAACTCGGACGGTTGTAAACGCAAAGGGCCGATAGCCAACCAGCGTTCCGCTCCGAAGCCTTTCACGCCCATAAAAAACACTAACAGCAACAATAACAAAGAAAGCACATAAAGCAAATAACTAAACTCATAAATAATTTTATAGGGTATGAGAACGATTGAAATAATTAAAACAATTCCTAAAAAAGCGTAAATCAATTGCTTGGAAAAATAGGAAGACGAAGTTAAATAGGTAGCGCTGTAAACGGCAAAAAGCCCTACCACTATGAGCACTAACGTCGGTAAAAAAATGCCGAGATCAAAATTTCTCAAAAATTTTTGCATCCGCCAACCTAAACTTTCTAATGAATTAATGGCATTGGTCTTAAACTATCTATCGGTACGGTTTGAATGGGATTCAAATCGCTTTCCGTTTTCAAACTGTCCTTTTTTACCACAGGTCTCGGAATAAGTTTATGGTAAAAATACATTTCCAAAAATTTACGGGCAATGGGTGCGGCGTGCCCTCCGCCGCTGCCGGCGTTTTCCAGCATAACGGCAATGGCAACCTCCGGATGTTTGTACGGTGCAAATCCCATAAACCAAGCATGCGGGTCTCCGTGCGGATTTTGCGCCGTTCCGGTTTTACCGGCCATATCAATGCCGGGAACTTTGCCCAACCAACCGGTTCCGCCGTTAACCACTTCGTGCATGCCTTCGCGCACCACATCAAAATATTCGCTATAAATCCCTTTTACATAGCGCGCTTTGACCGGAAAGGACATCACCTTATGCGTTTGGTAATTATACAAATGATCAACGAGATGCGGTTCGTAATACAAGCCCTTATTGGCTATTATCATGGCAAATTGAGCCAATTGTAAGGGTGTGACCAATAGTTCGCCCTGCCCGATCGCCAAATTGGCCAAATTTCCCTTTGTCCAACCGTGCTCTCCGTAGATGCGATTAAAATAGGCCACCGTTGGCACTAGTCCGGCTTTTTCTCCTGGTAAGTCAATGCCCGTTTTCTTCCCGAATCCGAGCAGTTTACTGTATTTCGACCAGACCGGCAAACCGATTTTTAATCCCAATTGATAAAAATACACATTGCAACTGTTTTTAATGGCTCCGTACAAGTCCAACCAACCGTGCCCGTTTGGATTCCAGCAACGAATCACTCTTCTTCCCAAGCGAAAATATCCCGGACAAAACGCTTTCCATTGAGGAGTGATAATCTTTTCCTGCAGAGCCGCCAGCGCAGCCACTATTTTGTAAGTTGAACCGGGAGGATAGGTACTTTGAATGGCGCGACTGAATAAGGGATGATTGGGATTTTTGATTAAATTGCTCCAAATTTGAGGATCAATCTTGCCGCTTAAAGAACGAATGTCGTAGTCGGGTTTGCTGACCAAAGCTATGATGCCCCCGTTACGTACATCTATGGCTACCAAGGCGCCGCGATGTCCTTCCAATAACGACTCTCCGAATTTCTGCAGATTGTAATCCATATACAAATACAAATCACTGCCGTGGATCGGTTGCTCATTCAATTGCGGATCGTAATCGCCTAAAATTTTACCGCTGGCATCCACGCGCACATAACGCACGCCTTTGGTGCCGCGCAAGTCCAAATCATAATAACGTTCCAAGCCCGTTTTGCCGATCATATCTCCCAAATCATATTCGGGATGCTTTTTTTGCTCTTCCGGACTGACTTCGCCGATGTACCCGAAGACATGAGGCGAATTAACATCCGGCGGATAGTAACGTTTGAAATCGGGAATGACCTCAAGCCCGGGCAGAAAATACTGGTTTTCTTCCAAATAAATTACCTGCTTTTTAGGTACATCGCGCGCAATAACCACCGGCTGGAATTTGGAAGCACGGCGTAATTTAATTCTAATGCTTTTCTCATCGATCCGAAACCGATCGGATATTTGCCTGATGGTTTGGCGAGTGACATGCGCCGGAATTAAGGCAACGGAAAACGAAGGTCGATTATCAACCAAAATACGTTTATTCTTGTCAAAAATTAATCCGCGGACAGGATTGAGTTTAACGGGACGAATGACATTGTTCAGAGAGACTTCCAAATAATAATGATGTTTGATCACCTGCAGATTAAAAAAGCCGATTACAATAATTAAAAAGCTGACAATAATAAAAATCGAAAACACATAAACCCTGGATGACCGTTGCGGAGAATCAAAATTACGCATGTTACTCACTAAAATATTTTTCGGTAAACAAGGCCGTAATGATTAAAATAACCGTTGTGTACAAAGTGTTGGGCAGTGCCCGATTCAGAAAAAAATAATGAAACGAGAACTCGGATTTGAATTGAAACAGGGCGTAAAAAATGATCTCATGAATCAGAATGAAAACAATAAACCACAAATCAAGGCTTAAACTTTTGATGGCATGCCCGTGGAATTTTCCGCCTAGATAGCCGACAACGGATTTCGGTAAGGCCGAAATGCCCAAAGGCAAGCCGGTAACGGCATCCTGTAAAAGCCCCAATAAAAATCCGGCAGTGCTACCTTTAATACCGCCGAAACGTTTGGATATCAACAGCACAACCACCAAAACAAAATCGGGTTCGTAAAAATGAATGGCGATCAGCGGGGCAAATAAGGCCTGAACAATAACACTCGTAACGCCAAAGATAAAAAATAACAGCCAAAAATATTTATTTTCCTGATGCATGCGCTCCCGTTTCCATTTCTACCACAAAGACTTCTTCAAGTGCGTTAAAGTCAACGCTGGGTTTAACATAAATCGTTTGAAACAGTTTACTGGGATCTTTTTTGATTTGCGTAACAACCCCTACTTTAATATTCGGCGGATAAATTTGACTTAACCCCGAAGTAAACACAATATCCCCCGGCTTTACTTCGATCGTATTCGGAATGAATTTCAACAAAAGCCCTTCGCCGCCGTCCCAAACCACAATGCCCACTTCCCTGTTGCGTTGAATGCGCACGCTTACTTTACTGCTGGGATCCAATAGAATTTGACAAATGGCAAAAGAGCCGGAAACCTTTACCAAACGCCCCACAAGGCCGTCAACAGTCATAACGGCCGCGCCTTTATGTTCGGGTTTGAGATGTCTTGAAAGGAGTTGAAAACCGGTAACAATCTCCTGCGGGCTGTAGCCGATGATTTTTGCGGGAATCAAATTGTAATGAAATTGATGCTGGAATTTTAACAGCCGTTTTAAACGCAAATTTTCCAAAAGCGCTTCCTGCAATTGAAAATTTTCAAAAGACAGGCGGGTATTTTCCTGTTGAAGGGTTTGATTTTTTTCGTAAAGATTAAAATAGTCTCTGAAGTTGGAAAGCGTACCTTCCAGACTGCCCAACGTCTGTAAGGAAAAGGAACGCATGCCTTCCACCAGGGCTTTATCACTAGCCGTCATTAAAAGAAATGATAATACGATGTATAATGTTAGGGTTAAAAATTCCCGGTACTTACTTATATAATAGCTAAAAATATTCACAATACATTTTCAAAATGTTTTAAATGAAACATTATTGATTAAACGGAACGACGGTGTTTCAGCAGAACCTTTTCGTAGCGTTCGGGTTCGTCCAAAATCTTACCGCACCCACGGGCTACGCAGGTTAGCGGATCATCCGCCACATGGATAGCCATCGAGGTTTCTTCGCGCAAACGGACGTCCAAATTTTTAAGCAAGGCGCCTCCGCCGGTTAAAATAATACCCCGATCCAAAATATCGGAAGCCAATTCCGGCGGTGTCCGTTCCAAAGAAAGTTTAACGGCCTCAACAATGGCATTAATGGAATCGTTTAAGGCGTCACGAATTTCTTTGGAGGTCACTTCAATGGTTTTGGGAATTCCGGTGATTAAATCACGGCCTTTGACTTCTGCCGTCAATTCTTGTTCCAAAGGCGCAGCAGAGCCGATTTCGCATTTTAAATCTTCGGCGGTTTTTTCACCGATCAAAAGGTTGTAATTTTTCTTGAAATATTGAATGATCGAGGTGTTCATTTCATCACCGGCAATGCGGATTGAAGTGTGATTCACAATGCCGTTCAGGGAGATCACGGCAATCTCCGAAGTTCCGCCGCCAATATCCACAATCATATTACCCACCGGCGCATCAATTTCCAATCCGACTCCTATGGCGGAGGCCATGGCTTCGGCGACCAAATCCACCTGACGGGCTCCGGCCCGTTCGGCCGCATCGCGCACCGCCCGCTTCTCCACTTCCGTAATGCCGGAAGGCACGCAGACCAAAATTTTACTAATCATCATGCGATTGACATTGGCTTTTTTAATGAATTCGCGGATCATGATTTCATTTGCTTCGAAATCGGCAATTACACCGTCTTTCAGCGGACGGATGGTTACAATGTCCTGATGCGTCCGTCCCAACATCTGGCGCGCTTCATTACCTACGGCAACAACTTTATCGCTGTTCTCTTCCAGAGCAATGACCGAAGGCTCGTTGACTACAATGCCCTTGCCCTTAACGTAAATTAATGTGTTTGCCGTACCCAAATCTATGCCGATATCCGATGAAAAAAAGCTAAAAAATGAAAATCCCATCAGTTTGCTCCCCGATCAAAATAAAAAGCCATGTAATTTCTTAAAAAAGTTAAAGTTACTAAAATGTTTGCACACAGTCAAACGAATTAAGGGCCGAATGTGTATATTTTTACATTCTTTAAATTAAAAAAGGATTTTTTACGGTTAATGTACAATTCTCCGTTGAAAGCTCCGCTTCCACTCCGATCGGCATACTGAATTTTCTCATGCCGTGACCGTAAGGAAAATTAAAAACAACCGGAAAGCCTGCCTGCCCGAAATAGTCCTGCAAAACATCCCGTACCGTAACGGACGCGCGAGAGGGATTGCTGTCTTCGCAATCGATAAACTGCCCTAAAATCAGACCTTTAATCC
>JALWEA010000432.1 GCA_027039465.1 Calditrichia bacterium
CTGGTCAAAGGCTTGCACATTTTGTTTTATGCCGGATCCACCACGGTCTTTGTCGTTTTACTCTTGTGTTATTCCGTTCCATTGCTTATCTTTTGGGCTCTTTTTAACCCGCCGGGTTATTGGTTTAATTATTTGAAGTTGTTGATGAGTGCGCAAGCTTTGTTTTAAGGAGAAGAATGTATTTATCACGGTTACAATTATTCGGTTTTAAATCGTTTGCACAAAAAGTACGGTTAGATTTCAATCAGGGTGTTTCCTGTATTATCGGCCCGAACGGTTCGGGAAAGTCAAACATTGTTGATGCGGTACGTTGGGTTTTGGGCGAACAGCGCACCACCGCCCTGCGCAGCGACAAGATGCAAAGCGTTATTTTTAACGGAACGAACAAACGCAAACCCATGGGCATGGCCGAAGTTTCCATGACCATTCAAAACAATAAAAAGATCCTGAACACCGAATTTGACGAGGTCGTAATTACCCGCCGTCTCTATCGTTCCGGCGAAAGCGAATATTTGATTAACAACGTGCCGGTTCGCTTAAAAGATGTTTTGAATCTGTTCATGGATACCGGTTTGGGGCCGAATTCCTATTCCGTCATTGAGCTTAAAATGGTGGAAAGCATTCTGAGCGAAAACAAGAACGAGCGCCGTCAATTGTTCGAAGAAGCCGCCGGTATTGTTAAATACAAAATCCGCCGCAAATCGGCCCTGGCCAAGTTGGATGCCACCCGCAATGATTTGGTGCGTATTAACGACATCATCAGTGAAGTGGAGAAAAAGGTCAATTCGCTGTCGCGGCAGGTCGGTAAAGCCCGCCGCTACCTGCAATATTCCGAAGAACTGCGCAAAACCGATATTGACTTGTGCCGCTACCGCTACCATACCCTGCTCGATGAAATTCGTCCTTTGCAAGCCCAATTGCAGGAAATCAGCAAAATCAAAGAAGAAAGTCATCATCAGATTACCATCGAAGAAGCCTTGTTGGAAGAATACAAACGCGAGCAGGTGCAACGCGAGCAACAACTACAGAAGATCAGTTTGCAGATTAACGAGCTCGATCAGCAAATTGCGCGCATTAATCAGGACATGGCCGTCGCCGAAACCAAAAGCGAACAATTAAAACAAAACAAAGAACGTTTTTTTACGGAAATCGACGAAGCCGAACGCAAAACCAAGCTGTTGCAGGAAAGCCTGAAAACTTACCAGGCCGAAATTGAAAAACTGACCGCAGAAAAAGAAGAAGCCGAGCGTAAACTTTCGGAAATCGAATCGCAGCGTCAGGCAGAACTGGAAGTTTTGCAGGCCGAAAAGCAGGAAATCGACAAACTCAACAATGAATTCAAACGGCAATTTCAGGAGGTAGCCAATTTTAAAGACCGCCTGGCACAAAAAGAATATCAGCAGCGCTTTTTACAGGAACAGCTCGAAGAGCTGGAACAAAAATCCGTTGAATTCCAACAAGCCGTTCAACACATCGAAACATCTTTGGCCGGAAATAAAAAGCGGCAAACGGAGCTCATTCGTGAATACGACGATTTAAAAAACGAATTGCAAAAGCTGAAGGCCAAAGAACAGGAGCTGCAACAGGAACGCCTGCAACTGAATCAAAAGAAAAACAGTTTGTTGGGTAAATTGGAGCAGGCGCGCTCCCGTCAAAACTTTTTCAAACAAATTATGAGCAGTTACGAAGGCTTTTGGAAAAGCACGCAGTTTGTAATGACCCACAAAGAAGAGCTGCCAGGCATTCACGGAACGTTATCGGACATTATTTCGACCGAAGAACCCTACTCCAAACTTTTGGAATCGCTTTTGGGGGATGCGCTGAACTACGTTATCGTGGACAATGTCGCTGCCGCGCGGCGCATCATTGAATTCGTAAAAAAAGAAAAAAAGGGCCGCATTACCTTAATTCCCATGGATCGGGTACCCGCAACACAACCGGCACAAAGCGAATCCGCAAACAATTTAAAATTCCTTAAAGAGCAAATTAAGGTTTCCGATGCCTATCGCAGCCTGATCGATATTTTGTTGGGCGATGTGATTATTGTGCCCACGCTTGACGAGGCGATTGCCCTGTCCGAGAAATATCCGCAATACCGTTTCGTTTCGGAACAGGGTGAAATGGTCAATTTTAACCGTGAAATTTCCAGTGGTGAAACCAGCGAACGATCCGTTTCCATTGTCGGTCGCAAGGAACAGTTGCAAAAAATCGAACAGGAAGTAAAAGCCATTGAACAGGAAGTGGCTGCCCTTACCGACAAAATTCAGGCAACGGATCGCGCCATTGAGCAAACGCGCCGGAAGCTTGAAGAACAAACCAACGCTCTGAATGCCCTGCAATCCAAACGTATTGAACTGGAAAAAGAAGAAAATCAATTTCAATACGAAATCAAAAAATTGCGCAGCGAGGCGCAGCAAACCGAAGACCGGATCGATCAGATTCGCAGCGAGCGCCAACGATTGAGCAAAGAAATCGAAACCCTGCAAGTACAACTTGAAGAAATGCAACAGGCTCTGAACGAATTGGAAGCGGAAACCATCCAACGCACGAGCGCTTACGAGCAAAAAAGTGAAGCCATGGAATATTTGTTGGAAGAAGTGCAAAAAGCGCGCATTCAGGCCAATAATTTGCGCAACCAGTTTCAGAATCGCCAGGCGGATATTCAGCGCACGCAACGCACCATCGAAGACTTAAGCAACGAAATAGAACGCAAGCGGAATGAAATCAAAAAAATAAATGAAACCCTAGTAAACATTGATTTGCAGAACGAAAAACGCGAGCAGGAGCGGGTCAAAATTTGGGAAAGCCGTGACCGGTTGGAACAACAAAAGCAGGAAATGATGCAGGCTTTTCAGGAACTGCGCGACAAGATCAACGAACTTGAAGAAAAAACCAAGGAATATCGTCGCAAACACGATTCAACGCTTGAGAAAAGCCGTCAATTGGAACTAAAGATAAATGAAAGTCATTATAAAGCAGAAAGCATTCGGGAATACGCGCTGAAGGAATATTCGGAAGATGTGGAAGTAGCGATTCCCTTTCAGGACTTTGACGAGCAAGCGGCCGAGGAGCGCATCGAGATGTTGCGATTGCGCATTAAGAACATGGGGCCGGTGAATCCGTTGGCGGTGCAGGAATACGATGAAGAGAAGAAGCGGCTGGACTTTTTAACGCAGCAACGCGACGATTTGTTAAACGCGGAAAAATCGTTGATTGACACGATCGATAAAATCAACAAAACGGCACGCGAGCAATTTTTAACAACTTTTAATCAAATTAAAGAAAATTTCAGCAAAGTTTTCAAATCGTTTTTTGAGAACGGCGAAGGAACGATCGAATTGGATCCGGAAATGGATCCGTTGGAAGCGGACATTAATATTAAGGTTCGTACCAAAGGTAAGCGGTTGCAAACCCTGAGTTTACTCTCATCCGGTGAAAAGACCTTGACGGCTATTTCGCTGTTGTTTGCCATTTACTTGGTCAAGCCCAGTCCCTTTTGTATTCTGGATGAGGTAGATGCTCCGTTGGACGATACGAACATCGGCCGGTTTACCGATGCCCTAATCGAATTCTCGAAAAACACACAGTTTATTGTGGTAACGCACAACAAACGCACCATGGAAGCGGCTAGTACGTTGTACGGCGTTACCATGGAAGAAGAGGGTGTTTCGAAAATAGTTTCCGTTAAATTTAACTAAATGGTGGTGCTTTATGAAGCAATTTTTTAAGGCGATTTTAATCGCGCTCATTTTACCAATCATGGCTTTTGCGCAAATGAATTTTATTCCCATCAGTGTGGATTATGCTTCGTTTCGCCATACCGATTCAACCGCTTACGTGGAAGTTTACATTTCCGTATTTCAGGGGAATTTGAACTATGTTAAGCAAGCGGACGGATCGTACAAGGCTTCGTTTACCAACACCTTAAAAATAACGGATTTGAACGGTAAGCAAATCGATCGTTACGCGCATGCCTACAGCAATACGGCCAAAGACACCAGCGGCCTGAATCAATTTAACCAACTGGTTGATATCTTTTCCTTTTATCTGCCTTACGGCAAGTACAAAGCAAAAGTACAAATGGTCGATCAAACCACCAAACAAAAAGGCGAATATGTTTTTGATCTGAATACCATTCGCACCAAACCAGGAATTTTTCTTTCCGACCTTGAATTTTGCCAGAATATTCAAAAAAGTCAGGACAAAACGGATCGCTTTTACAAAAACGGTTTGCGTGTGGTACCGAACCCTCGCGGCGTGTTCGATATTTTGGAGCCGATGCTTTACTTTTACGTTGAATTGAATAATTTGCCGTTTGAGCAAGGCAAAGAAAAGCATTTTAATTTTTCTTACTGCGTTACCACGACCAAAGGGGATACGGTAAAAAAGGTTGCACCTGCCGTTAAACGCATTGTTGCGCCTTCTTTGGTCGAAGTCGGCGGCTTCAATGTCATGGCCTTACCGCAGAACAATTACATTTTGAATATTAAAGTGGAAAATCCCGAAACGGGGGAAGTGGTAACGGTTAAAAAGCCTTTTTATGTTTACAAACCGAAAAAGCGTAAACCGGGTCAGGAAAACGCCGAACAAAACAACGCCATGGCATCCGGTACACCCAAAATAGATCCGTCCATCGCTTTGCTTTCCCAGAAGGAACTGAAAAAGGAATTTGAAATGGCGCGTTATATTGCCACGCGTCAGGAAGAAAAGATTTTTAAGAACATTCACGATGCCAACGGCATGCGCGAATTCTTGACGCAATTTTGGTATCGCAGAGACAAAGTAGCCGGTGTGCCTCTGGGTACGAATCGACGTGAATTTTTACGCCGGGTGCAGGAAGCGGATCAGAAGTTCCGCGCCATGGGCAAAGAAGGTTGGCAAACCGATCGGGGTCGTATTTTACTGAAATACGGCGAGCCCGACGAAGTTGAGCGCTATCCAAGCTCCATGGATTTGGTTCCGTACGAAGTTTGGTATTACAACAATCTGGAAGGCGGCGCAAAATTTATTTTTGCCGATTTACGAGGCTTCGGCGAATATGAATTAATCCATTCCACCTACCGCAAGGAATTGCAGAATCCGAATTGGCGGCAGTTGTTAGAGAAACACTCGGGCATGATGCAAAACGAGAATAATAATCAGTTTTAGGGTTATAACCTATCCCCGTCCAGATTCTCGGAATGCCCAATTAGCTGCGGACGTTTGGTGAATTGGCGAATTGAAGTGGTTGCTCGCTCGCTGGCATGCAAGATTGTGGCCGGTTTCCGAATTATTTCATCAAACTTATAAGAGTAAAACAACGGAATGTCGGATACTTTCATTATAAAAAGGGCTATTTTTTGCAACGGATTGTTAGCCCCAGACTTTAGGCTGGGGATTAAAAATAAAAAACTCAAGGCATTAGGACGTTTACGTCCTTTAAAAACAAACTTTGGTCTTATCTTAAATAATACCCTAAAGGGCGCAGAAATTTTAGTCTTTATTTTGTCCCCAGCGTAAACGCTGGGGCTAACCGGTTAATAATGAATTTTTCATTAAGACGAGTTCTTTTCCCGAAAGTAACTTTTTAACGAAAGATTCAAGGATGATGAAAATTCTATCTTAACCCATCCCTAGTCCAGATTCTCGGGACGCCCAATTAGCTGCGGGTATTTGCTGAATTGTTGAGTTGAAATCATTGCGTGACCGGTTGCATTGTGATTGCGACGGAACGAAGGATTCTCACATCCGTTGCCGCTTTGGAAGAGATCGCCGCGTCACTCGCTGCGCTCGCTCCTCGCGATGACAACTCTTTTCGAATAACGATTTTCCGATTCAACCATTTGACCATTAAACAATTCAACTAACATCCGATTAACGAATACACGAATAACGAATAACGCTTCCCTCAACCCTTCCACCCTTAACACATAACGAAAAACCGCTAATGCGCATTCTTGTATGTCCAGCGCTTCTTATTGCGGAAATCCTCACCCCAATGCAGCTTATTGCGCAGGGTCTCGTAAAAACTATGATGCTCCATTTTAATCAGGCGGACGGAAAAATTAGCACGTGAAATGTCAAAGATCGTGCCGCTCGGATAGCCGCTCACTTCATGACCATCTCTGAATAGTTTGACCTCCTTAAATTCCGTGTGAACTTGTAAGCGGATATTACTGGTATCCGGCACGACCACCGGACGGTTGGTTAAAGAATGAGGGCAAATCGGGTTGATAATAAAAACATTGGCTTCCGGCACCACAATCGGGCCGCCCGCAGAAAGCGAGTACCCTGTGGAACCGGTCGGAGTGGAAATAATTAGGGCGTCGGCAATATAGGAGTTTAATAAACTGTTATCCACGTGCGTTACAATTTGAATGACACGTGAAAAGCCCGCTTTGTCAATAACAAAGTCATTGAATGCAAAATACTTTTCATTCGAATTTTTAATCCGACATTCCAAAAGCGAGCGTTCTTCAATATGGTAACGGTCATTTAAGTAGTTTTCCAAATCTCTAGTTAAATCTTCCGGTGTGGCTTCGGCTAAAAATCCGAGACCGCCCAAATTCACGCCCATAATGGGAATTTCGCGAGGGCCAACCAATTGAACCGTCCGCAAAATGGTACCGTCTCCCCCGCAGGCCAAAATAATTTGGGCTTGTTCCAAAATGGTTGCCGCGTCAGCGCGTTTCAAATATTCAAAGCGATGATCAACGGCTTTGGCTTCCACCGCACTTAAAAGAAATTCAACATCGTAACGCCCGGATTGCAGATTCTTTTTCTGCCAGTCATTTAAAATGCGCAAAGGAATTACAATTTGTTCCTTACGAGGATTTACAAGAATGCCGATCGTTCGTTTTTTTGTCTTTTGCTTGGACATGGTTTCTTTCAAAAATCGTTTAATTCAAAGTTTCCGTCCGTATCTTTGGACAATTTTTTAACCTTTTGCTCGGCCGTTTGTAACTGTTTCAGACAGAATTCAACCAACTTCTGCCCCTCTTCAAAGGCGGCAATACTATCGTCCAAAGTAATTTCGCCGCTTTCTAATTTTTCCACAATGGATTCCAATTTTTCAAGCGCTTCTTCAAATGTTAGATTTTTTTTAGTCATGATCTTCTATCTTTGTTATTTGACTTTCAATTTTACCCTGATACAGTTCGGTTGTAATCATTCCGTTTACGCGCGCCTTAACGGCCTCTTTCAGTACTTTACCGTCTAGGTAAGTAATGCTGTAACCGCGTTCCAAAACTTTTTTGGGACTTAGATTTTGCAGGCGCAGGTTCAGTTGCTGCAAATACTGTTTTCGGTCGGTTAAATTGCGCAGCATATTACGCGACAATTGAGTGCTCAATTCATCAATGCGCAAGGCGTACTGATGTAAAAGGTCTTCCGGCCGCCGCAAACCGTAGCTGCGCCGTAAAGCCGTAATTCTTTGCCTATAATTTTCGATTTTCATTAGTACGGCTCGCCGCATTTGTTGCGCATAGCGTAAAACTTTTCGCCTTAATTCCATGAAATCGGGCACGGCCAGTTCAGCGGCAGCCGAAGGCGTCGGAGCACGTAAATCCGCCACAAAATCGGCAATGGTAAAATCGATTTCATGTCCCACGGCGGAAATAATCGGAATGCGGGAATTAAAAATTGCCCGGGCCACCACTTCTTCGTTAAAGGCCCACAAATCTTCCAGCGATCCGCCTCCCCGCCCCACGATCAAAACGTCCACTTCACCGAAATCGTTAAATTCCGCAATAGCTGCGGCAATATCTTTGGCCGCCCCTTCACCCTGCACCTGGACGGGACGCAAAATAATCTGCACATTGGGCGCACGGCGTGAAATGACATTGATAATATCCCGAATGGCGGCGCCGGTATCGGAAGTAATCACACCGACTCTGAGAGGATATTTTGGAATGGGCTTTTTGTACTCTGCGGAAAACAGGCCTTCCGCTTCCAATTGCTTTTTAAGGCGCTCGAATTCCATTTGCAGCTTGCCCAATCCGGCCGGTTGAATGCGCAAAATATCAAAATTGTAGCGTCCGCTGCGTTCGAATACACGCACATTACCCAAAGCCTGTACATGCATGCCGTCTTCAATTTCAAAATCGAGCATGGCTGCGCGGGAACGCCAAATCACCGCAGAAATTTGGGCGCTGTTATCCTTCAGTGTAAAATAAAAATGACCCGAAGAGTGCGCCTTGAAATTAGACACCTCACCTTCGAGCCATATTGTAGGAATGTTTTCTTCCAGTAAATATTTAATGGTGTGTGTTAATTCACTCACCGAAAAAATATGTGTTTCTTCTGACCACATTGAAAGGCCTTTATTTAACTAAAAGAAAAAAGGCTCATGTAAAATGAACCTTTTAGCGGATTTTTTTCTTATGACGATTTTTTCTCAGACGTTTTTTCCGCTTATGGGTTGCCATCTTAGCACGTTTTCGCTTCCGTCCGCAAGGCATATTCGGTCGTCTCCTTTCCTTTAGTTAATTTTTTTAATTTCAGTCTTTTTTCAAATGGTTTTTTGCTTGTTTAATGAATTCTTTGGCATTGGCCGCTTCATTCGAATTCGGATATAATTTTACGACTTTATTCCACGTTTTAACCGCTTGCTTTTCCTGCCCCATGTTAAATTGAATGACGCCTTTATTCAGCAAGCCCAAAGGATGATTGGGATTAATTTCCAAAGCCCGATTCATAAAATAAAGCGCAGAATCCAATTTGCCGATATTGAAATAGGCAACGCCCAAATCAATAACCGCTTCGATATCCGCTTTATGGTTTTGCTTTAAGGCCTTTTTGTAATTT
>JALWEA010000433.1 GCA_027039465.1 Calditrichia bacterium
ATATGAAAACGATTTTAGGCGCAGCTTCACGCTACGGGAAATTGTACGGAATAATCGGCGGTTTGCACGGATTTGATCAATACGATTTATTTGAAGATTTGCAACTCATTTGCCCGACGCATTGTACGCAACACAAGCAGGAAATTCGGGAGCGCTTCGGCAATCGGGTAATCGAAGGCGGCGCAGGCACGGTGATTGAAGTGTGAGAAGGGACGTGTATCAGTTATTCGTTAAGGGTATAAGAGTTGAATCGGAAAACGTTATTCGTATATTCGTTAAGCGTGTATTCGTGCTTGCGATCGGTGCCTCGATACGTTTCACCTTAATCAGGCAGGCTTTCAAAATAATTTGCCAACTCATCGGCGAAACACTCGGCAACCGATCGCGCCCGGTTCCCGAGTATTCCGCCTTGGCGGAATGTATCGAGGGACGGACGCGCCACAAATTGCAGAAGCCGCAGTTTCCGAATAACGAATAACGCTTACACGAATAACGAAACAGCCAGTTCCCAATTCCCAGTTCCTAATTCCAAACTGCCATTGTCCCGAACCGGAGTGCGGCGCATCCAATTATTTTTTAAATTGTGAAATGAAATCTGCTAATGAGAAAACAGAAGGAGAAAAGATGCGCGTGTTAATGCTTTATGCCGATCGATTTGCCTACAAAACAAGTGTAAAAGGTCTCGAGGGTACGCAGGATGTTCAGGAAGAAAAGGCCATTGAAAAAGCGCTGGTCGGATTCATTCATGTTGAACCGCAGGATGAAGAAAATTTAAGTTCCAAAGAAACAAAACTCATTAAAAACTTGAAATGGGCGGCGCGCAAAAACGAAACCAACGTGATTGTGCTGCACTCCTTTGCCCATTTGTCCGAAGCCAAAGGCGATCCCGAAATTACCAAAAAGCTGTTTGACAGTGCGCAGGAACGTTTGCAAAATGCCGGTTACGAAACCTATCAGACGCCTTTCGGTTATTTTTTGGATATTGATGTCCAGGCGCCAGGGCATTCGTTTGCACGGTTGTTCAAGGAGTTTTGATTTCGGTTGATTAGTTGAATCGTTTAATGGTTGAATGGGAAAAACGTTATTCGTATATCCGTTATTCGTTATTCGAAAACGGCGGTTTGTACAATTTGTGGCATATTCATTCTTCATCCAATTGGCTGAGAATCAGGAATTAGTTCCAAGTTCCGAGTTCCCAGTTCCTGATTCCCGAATACACGCTTAACGAATATACGAATAACGGTTAACGAATACACCATTCAACCAATCAACCATTCAACCAATTCCCAATAAGAAACAGGAAAGCAGCAATGGATGAAACATATCGACAGGCGGCAAGCATTCTTTTAAACGCCAAACATGCGGTAGCATTTACGGGTGCCGGTATTTCCGTGGAAAGCGGCATTCCGCCGTTTCGCGGTCCGAACGGTTTGTGGAGTAAATACGATCCCACCTTTTTGGACATTTCCTATTTTCATCGTCATCCAAAGGAATCGTGGATTTTAATCAATAAAATTTTTTACGATTATTTCGGAAAAGCACAGCCCAATGCGGCGCACAAAATTTTGGCCGAGTTGGAAGCCAAAGGAATCATCAAGGCGGTAATTACGCAGAATATTGACCATTTGCACCAATTGGCCGGTAGTAAAACCGTTTATGAATTTCACGGCACCTCGCGCTATTTGATTTGCGAACAATGCCATTACCGAGTGGAAGTAACCGAAGTTTCTCTCGACGATCTGCCGCCCCGTTGTCCCAAATGTAACGGTATTTTGCGGCCGGATTTTGTTTTCTTTGGCGAACCGATTCCGGAACCGGCCAATTCTTTGTCGTTCAGGGAAGCTGAGAAAGCGGATGTTTTTTTGGTCATCGGAACCACGGGTGAAATCATGCCCGCCTCTTTAATTCCCCAAATAGCCAAAGAACATGGGAGCATCATTATTGAAGTCAATCCAACGGAATCGCAATACACGGAGGCTATTACGGATATTCATTTAAGGGACAAAGCCACCGTTGCCATGCAGAAATTAGCCAAAGCCATTGAGGAGATGCGATGAATCGGAACAAACAACAAGGAAAACAACCGAAATCGTGGAAGATGGCGTTTGCCAAAGCCGGTAAAAATGTGGGCTATGCCTTACCTATTATTGGCGGCGTATTACTTTTATTCGGATTATTCCGCGTCTATGTGCCTACCTCGATTATTAAACAGGTGTTTTCGGGAAACCCTTTTAAAGATACATTTATCGGCGGTATTTTGGGTAGTTTATTTGCCGGAAATGCGGTCAATAGTTACATCATCGGCGGTGAATTGTTGCGCAGCGGCGTCAGTCTGTTTGCGGTGACCGCTTTCCTGATTACCTGGGTGACTATCGGACTTCTGCAGTTTCCGGTAGAAGTTACATTTTTGGGGAAGTCTTTTGCCATTAAGCGCAATATTCTCAGCTTTGTGCTGGCTTTTTTAGTAGCGGTTGCAACGGTATTAACATTAAGAATGTTGGGATAGGCGATGGAAAATAAGAAAGCGAATCAGGAGCGGAACGGGGAAGGACGTTATTATTTCTTTTTCGGCATGATTTTATTTTACGTGCCTTTGTATTTCATCGACCCGCTTAAAACCAAAAAAGCTTTAACCATTGCCGGTAAGCTGATCGTTGAGATTATTCCGGTTCTTATTTTGGTCGTCATTTTGATTGCCGTAGTGGATTATTTTTTAAATCCCAAAAAAATCAAAAAATATTTGGGTAAAGAATCGGGATTGAAAGGTTGGCTGATCGCCATTGCGTTTGGAATTATCAGCCACGGTTCTATTTACGCCTGGTATCCGTTGTTAAAGGAATTGCGCCAGCATGGCATGCGTGACGGATTGGTGGCCGCATTTATTTACAATCGTGCCATTAAAATTCCGTTTATTCCGTTGATGATCTATTACTTCGGCGTCAAATTTTTCGTGGTTATTACGATTTACATGATCATCGCTTCGGTAATTGAGGGTCTGTTGATCGAAAGGATTTAGGGTGGATTAAGTTTAATGGTTAAATGGTTGAATGGATTGTTGGGAACTGGTTGAATCGTTATTCGTGTATTCGTTATTCGTATATTCGGAAACTGTGGTTTGTGCAATTCGTAGCGCGTCCGTCCCTCGATACATTCCGCCAAGGCGGAACACTCGGGAACCGGACGCGAACATGGGCAACCGGTTGTCGAGTAAAGACCGCTCCACCGGGATCGTATCGAGTCACGGCTGCCAAATTACGGTTAACGCTTAACGAATATACGAATAACGGATAACGATCTCCCCATTCAACAATTCAACCATTTAACTTTTCAACTTTTCAACGACTCAACATTTTTACAAAGGATCGCAAAATGTACCAATATCTTTTTGGGCCGGTGCCATCGCGTCGTTTGGGAATTTCTCTCGGTCTCGATTTGATTCCCATGAAAACCTGTACGTTAAATTGCGTTTACTGCGAATGCGGCCGAACAACCGATTTAACCCTGGAGCGCAAAGAATGGGTTCCGACAAAGAAAGTAATCGAAGAACTGGATGATTATCTGCAAAATAATCCCACGCCCGAATTCATTACTTTTTCCGGTTCCGGCGAGCCGACGCTGCATTCCGGTGTGGGTGAAATACTCGACTTCTTAACGCTGAAGAAAAAGACCTATTCGTTCAAGACCGCTGTTTTAACCAACGGCACTTTATTAAATGATCCGCAGGTTTGTCGGGAACTTTTGCAAGCGGATGTGGTTGCACCTTCGTTAGATGCGGCCACCGGGCATGCTTTCAAAAAAGTAAATCGTCCCCACCCCAAATTACGTATCGAAGATATCATTGCCGGAGAAATCGCTTTCCGCAAGGAATATTCGGGTGAAATCTGGCTGGAAGTGTTCATAGTACCAGGCGTTAATGATAACGAGCAGGAATTAACGGCTTTAAAAGAAGCCATTCTGCAAATTAAACCAGATATTGTGCAATTGAATACACTGGATCGCCCAGGCGCCATCCCGACTATTCGCGCAGCTACTCGGGAAGAATTGCAACACATCCTGGATTTTTGGCAATTGCCCAATGCGGAGATCATTGCCAAAGCGCAGACAAGGTTGGAGAAAAAATCCTATCGCAAAGACACGGAATCGGCCATTCTGGAAACCATTCGCCGTCGTCCGTGTACACTGAATGATCTGCAGGAAATTTTGGGTCTGCACATAAATGAGATCAATAAATATCTGAGCGTTTTGGAAGCAAAGGGAAAAATTAAATCTTTGCGTCAAAATCGCGGCGTCTTTTATCAAATTAGTCGGGATGATTGAATCAGTGAAAATTTGTATCAAATGCATTATTTTTAAATCGAATTATTAAACGGATATTCAAAAATAGAAACAGGAGGTTGAATGAGAATTGCTGTAGGCAGCGATGATTTAAAAACGATTCGTTCGGGACATTTCGGAGAAAGTAAATATTACAAAATTTTTCAAATAGAAGATGGCAAAATACTGCAAACCGAAGTACGGGAAAATGTTTATTTAAAGAATGCAAACGGCGAACATCGGCATGGCGAGGCAAAAAACATCATGCAATTATTGCGTGATTGCGACGTCTTTTTAGCGCGCAGCATGGGCATGCATTCCATTCCCAAATTGATTGCCAAAGGTGTTCAGCCGGTAATCACGAAAGAGACGGATATTGAGCAAACGGTTGCAAAATATTTAAACGGTGAAATCTCTTCATTTCGCTGTTTTGATCCCAAAACACAAAAATTTACTCCTTGCACAGAAAGGCCGGAATAATGGAAAAACAATTGGATCAATCGGTTTCCAAAGTCGAGATCAAGGGCATTACCGCCAAGTTCTACGATCAAATAATGCAGATTGGCAGCTTGGGGATGTATGGGCGTTTCTTGAAATCGGCCATTCGCAAAATGAATATTCAGCCTGACGACGCCATTCTGGATTTGGGCTGCGGTACCGGAAAGAATGATTGCCTCATGGCAGAGTATCTGGGTGAAAAGGGAAGAATTGTTGGGGTGGACAAAGGCGAAGAAATGATCGCCCAATTTGAAGCAAAATGCAAAGACCGGCCCAATGTGTCTTTGCACGTGCAAAGCATTTTGGAACCGCTGCCTTTTGAAAATGAATTTGATAAAGTGGTCATGGTGTTTGTTTTCCATGGCTTTACCCAGGAAAATCGTAAGATCATTGCGGAGAATGTTTACAAAGCTTTGAAACCGGGCGGTCAGTTTATTTTATTGGATTTTAACGAATTCGATTTTAAAAGCAAACCGATCTGGTTTCGGGTCGGATTTAAAGCGGTTGAGTGCCCTTTAGCCTTTGACTTTATCGAGCGTGACTGGAAAACAATTTTCCGTGAATGGGGTTTCGACGATTTTGAAGAACATTTTTGGTTCCTGGACACCATGCGGTTATTCAAAATGAAAAAGAAGTAGGGGCATGGCATGAGGGTTAATAGTTGAATGGTTTAATCGTTATTCGTGTATTCGTATATTCGTTATTCGTGATTCGGGAACTCGGAACACGGAACTAATTCCCAATTCCCAGTTCCCAGTTCCAAATCGCAGGCGAAACGTATCGAGGCATCGATCGCATACGCGCATAAACGATTAATGGGTAACGCATACACGAATAACAAGTTAACCAGTTCCCAGTTCCCAGTTCCAAGTTCCCAATAGTCATTAGAGTCATGAACGCACAAAATTTTAGCGAGGCGCATGATTTAGCGCAATATCTCATCGGAAAATATGCCGGCAAAGCACGGCAAATTTTAGAAGTCGGTTGCGGCTCCGGAGCCATGCTCCGTGAGATGGCTCAAACGCTAAAGGCCTCCGGCTGCGGTATTGATCCGTTCGTTTTTGAAAGCGGAGAAGAATCGGTTTGCTTTAAACCGCTGAAAGCGCAGGAATTGACGCTATTGGGACGCCGCTTCGATTTGGTTTACACCGTGCATTCCCTGCATCATTTTGAAAAAATACCTCAATTTTTAAGAGCCCTCGAAAAAACGTTGAGCTGGTCCGGCGTATTTGTTTTAGTCGACTGGAAAAAAGGCGCACAAACCGGCATTCCCGAGCGCTATTTTAGTCTGAAAGAAATTACCGGCCTTATGAAGGATTTTAATTTTAAACTGTTGGAAAACGGTGAAGCGGGCGATAATTTTTATCTTGTAGCTACTTTAAGGCAACGCTGCCTGGCCGTTGCCACGGATGAACAAGGTAAAGAGATTTTCCCCAAAATGTTCGGTCAGGCACCTTTTTTTGATTTGTACCTTCTTGAAGACGGCCGATTCCGTTTTTTGCAAAAACGCAAAAACATCTACCAAAAAACAATGCAACACGAAAAAACATTGGATGTCTACGGAGAAGTCCCGGAATGCCAGGCCTTGTTAGCGCGACGCATCGGACGTCAAGGTCAACAGCGGCTTAGAGAAAAAGGTGTCCACATGTTTTTTGAAGAAGGCCCCGTGAATGCCGCGCTGGAGAAAATTGCGAAATTGACAGAATTATGATTTTGCTACCTTGAATACTTTTTAATCAATTTAACCATAATCGATTTAATTTTTGGGAAAGAATAAAAAAGAAAAGTCGGGGTAATCCCGCTTTGCGGGACGACCTTACGGTCCCGAACCAAAGATTGTAACTTGGGAATATTTTTTATCGTGTGGAAAATGAAAAAAGTCGGGGCGAGAGGATTTGAACCTCCGACCTTACGGTCCCGAACCGCACGCGCTGCCAGACTGCGCTACGCCCCGATTGAAGAGTGCAAATTTATTGAATTATTTTTTCAGAGTCAAATTCAAATTTAAGTAAATCCGAAATTAAAATCCGCACATAATAAATTCAGTAAGTTACTTCAATAAAATCAACTTGCGTAAGGCCGAATGAGTTCCGGCTTTGAGCCGCGCAAAATAAATTCCAGCCGCCACATTTTTACCGCCGTCGTCCTTGCCGTCCCATTGCATTTGATGCTTTCCCGCAACCTGAAATCCAGAGAGCAAAGTTCGGATCTTTTGACCGGTTAGGGAATAAATATTAATCGTTACCATATTTGATTTGCATAGATTCCATTCCAGCATGGTTGACGGATTGAACGGATTCGGATAGTTGGTTAAAGTAAAATGTTCCGGCAAAGCCGTTGTCGTTTGCCCCAAATCGGCAACCGTGTTGGCGTAATTGGGTGTTCCGAAATCACCGGCGCTACCATCCCATGGTAAGTCCGATACCGCCCACTGACTTCCGATATCATTGTCCTCATCCGGCGAGCCTTTAAAGTACATGGATGCACCGGTCGGGTCGGGCCAATTCACACCACCATCATATTGGACGCGATCAATTTCCGTTTCTCCGTCAGGCAACAATAACTGAATTTCGTCCGCACCGTTGGCCAGATTGAAGTTGGAATATTGGTAGACCACATCCACGCCGCCGTTGGTAGCTTTGTCCGCATTGCGACCTAAAACTAAGTATTGGCCCGGACTGATAATCACACTGGAACTGATGGTATGTGAATCCGTGTCCAAATCGCGAATGATCCAACCGTTCAAATCGATATCGTGATCACTGTTGTTGTAAATTTCAAACCATTCACCGTCGGAATCGTAAACGGCATCTGGATTTTGCATGATTTCGGTAATAACAATATCACCCGGCTGAGCCGTAGAGCCTCCGGAACCGCCACCACCACCGGTCGTGTCCGAGCTGTTTTCGAAATAAGCGCGACGCACAAGGGTCGTATCCAAAATAAAAGGATTTTTTTTGCCGTCCTGATAAGGCGCAATGCGATCTTCCCGTTCGTATTCACGCGCATCCGGCGGATCTTGATTGTGCCAGCGACGTAAGGTTTCTTTCTGAATGTAAAAGAAAGTCGTGTCCAACTGCTCTTTGTACATGGTGTAAATGTAAAAAATAGCACGGGCGGCATTGCCTTTGTGGTCTTCCCGAGGCTCAAAATAACCGTCATTATCCTTTTCGCTGTATTCATCAATGTGCGAAGTGGGAATGGTGGTTAAATAATAATCGTTGCGCCACCATTTGTCCGTATCCTGATCATCAATATCGGCATAGGGATCATTGCCGCGGGATGAGTTAACTTCGGCGCGACAAGGGAACAGATGCTGCAAATCGCTTTTGGCGTTGCCGTCACCGGCGCCCATGCTTTGCGGCCACGTGTGTTCGGTATTCATGTCCTTATTATAGGCATCCGTACTCGGATCGGCGGACGGATCGATGTAAATAGTGTAGCCGCTGTAAACGCAACTCACGCTGTCATTGTAATTGTCGATTTCGCCGAACATCTTGTCGCGGGCGTCATCATAGCTCAATACGTGAGCGGGCTTATAATTGGCGCGTAAGCTGTCAATCAACTGCCGACCCGTTAATCCGGGGAAAATACTTTGCTGTTGCGCCAATAGATTCCCGGCAAAAAAAGCTAATAGCAATATGAACGGAAACAGAAATTGTTTAAAAGATTTTTGCATTTTAATCATCCTTTATTTTGAACGAATTTCTCGCGCGGAATCAGGCTATTCTTTTAATTAAAAGCTACCCGTTCTGCGATCAAAATCTCCAATAATTCATTTTATTTTGGGTTCGTCATCCGTGAAGCCATTGCATTTCCTTCGATTAAAAAGGAAAGTCGCCAAATTAATATCCGACTCGATAAATTAATAAGTAATTTTGCGAATTACTAATTTTTATTTTCGGTGGATTTGTTGTGGTAATTAATCTTTTAGATTAAAAATTATAACTAATGAGTTATTTTT
>JALWEA010000434.1 GCA_027039465.1 Calditrichia bacterium
CTGCATTAACGGTTTGGTGCTGCCCGACCGTACCCCGCATCCCGCCTTATGGGAAGTGAAGAAAGTGTATCAAAATGTAGCCTTCGCAACCGTACCGTTTGCCACGAATAAAATCCGCATAAAAAACAAATACGCTTTTACGAATTTAAACGCTTTTAACTTTGATTATTTTGTGCAGGCCAACGGCAAAACGATTTTCAAAAAACGGCTGCCTGTGTTGAACATAAAGCCCGGCCTGGACACGGTTGTTGTTATCGCTTTACCGACGCCTTTACCGGAACCCGGCGTAGAATACACGTTGAATTTTTCGGTCAAAGCGCGCGAATCGCATTGGGCTACACCGGCGGGACAGGAAGTGGCTAACGCACAATTTTTGCTACCCTGGAGTTCGAAGGAAAAATCAGCGCCGGGCGCTACCTTTCCGAAGTTGAAGGTAAAAAAGTCGAAACATCAAATAAAGATCAAAGGTTCGAACTTCCGATTGATTTTTGATCGAAAAAAAGGAACGCTTAGTTCGTTTCGTTGGAAAGATCGGGAACTATTGAAAGCAGGCCCGTTGCCCGATTTTTGGAGAGCTCCGACGGACAACGATTTTGGCAATAAAATGCCCGAACGTTGTGCGGTCTGGCGTCAGGCAACGTACCAACGCAAAGTGCGATCAGTTCTGTTTGAAAAAGTTAATGACGGGCATGTTCGCATTCGCGTTCATTTTTATTTGCCTGCCGTGCAATCGAATTTGAAAATCGTTTATGATGTTTTTGGCAACGGCTTGATAAAAGTTAGCGACAGCCTACGGGTGGGTGCAAACGTTCAGTTACCGGAACTGCCGCGTTTCGGTTTGCGCATGCGTGTGGACAGCTCCCTGAACAAAGCGCGTTGGTTCGGCCGCGGCCCGCACGAAAATTATTGGGATCGCAAACGAAGTGCCTATTTGGGTGATTATTCTTTGCCGGTTGAGAAAATGTTTTTCCCTTATGTCAGTCCGCAGGAAACCGGCTATCGCACGGATACGCGTTGGATGGCTTTGCAGGATAGCACAGGCGCCGGAATACTGTTTGCGGGTGAACCGACCTTTTGTTTTTCCGCATTGCGCTATCCCATGGAAGAATTGGAACGAAAATATCGCGGTCAAAAGCATCTGAACCAAATTCACGAAGGCGATTTTACCGAAGTGATGATCGATTACGGTCAGACCGGCGTGGGCGGCGACGATAGTTGGTGGGCCAAACCCCATGCGCAATATGTGCTATTACCCGAAAATTATCGATACAGCTTTTACATTTATCCGTTTTCGGCAAATGAAGATCCGGGCAAACTAGGCACGAAGATTCGCGCAACGGCCTGGAAATAATTGAAAAAGTTACGGGAAACGTAATCCGTTATTCGTTAATTGTGGAAAAGTTGAATTGTTGAATGGGTAAATGGTTGAATTGGAAAATCGTTATTCGTAAAGGACTGTCATTGCGAACGATCCTGCGAGCCTGCGCGCAGGAGAGTGAAGCAATCCTTTTTTCCAAAGCATGAGCGGCCATTAATCCATTAATAATATTAGGGATTCTTCTCCCGACGCGTCGGGATCAGAATGACATCTCACAATATTTCAATAGTAGTAGGAGCGAGCGCAGCAAGCGACAAAGCAGCAACTGATGCTAAAAATTTTTCGTTTCGTCACAGTTACTAAGCGTCAGACCATGATATTTCAAATAAGGGAAGATTGGAGATGGAGCAAAAAAGAAATTCGCAAATGTTTCTAAACTACCGAACGCTGTTAGCCCCAGCGTTTACGCTTAGGACAAAATGTAGACCAAAAATTTTTCCGCCCTTTAGGGCGTTATTTAAAACCACAATTTGCTTTTAAAGGACGTAAACGTCCTAATTTTTTGATATTTTTATTATCTTAATCCCCAGCCTAAAGTCCGGGGCTGACAATCCACTTCAAAATAGAATTGTATTTTGAAACATCCCGGCCCCGCGACACAATCCTGCACATCATCGGGCAAACAATGGCTTCAATTCAAAAATTCACCAAATGCCCGTTTCAAAATTGGCACTCTTCCATATTGGAAATCCCGAGCATCGGGGCGTTGGTAGGGAATGGTTAGGGATGGGTCACAAAACAGAATTTGCAGGATTGTCCAATCCACCTAACAAGGATTCCCTCGTCTAATATTGACATGTAGTGGCGCGTCCGTCCCTCGATACGATTCTGCCTGTTATCTTGCGTTGTCCGAAGTAAGGGCGAAGCATTTCCGTCAAGAAGCTTCAAACTCAAAAAATTTAACGGTGTGCAACCAAAAACACCGATTGTTTCTTTATTTGTTAGGGAAATGCTTCGCCCCTACAAGTGTCGGCAGAATCACTCGGGAACCGGACGCTTTACCAGTTCCCAATTAATCCATGTCACTGCCTTAATAATCCATGGCCTAGCCATGTTTCAGTTCCTACTATTGACATGTGGTGGGCTGTCATTCTGAATGGAGTCCCGAGAATCGGGACGGAATGAAGAATCCCTTTCGTCCGTTGCTACTTTTTAGGAGATTCTTCTCCCGACACGTCGGGATCAGAATGACAGGTTTGGCCTCATGTCACCATCTTAATAATCCACGGCCCAGCCATGGTTCAGTTCCTCGCAATGACAACCCTTTACGAATAACGAATATACGAATATACGGATACACACTTAACGATCTCCCATTCAACAATTCAACAATTCAACGATTTAACCATTTAACTTTTTTACGATTAACGAATACACGAATATACGCATAACGATTAAACGAATAACGCTTCACCTATTC
>JALWEA010000435.1 GCA_027039465.1 Calditrichia bacterium
ATGCCACGCCGCGAAGTTTGATTTTGTTGGACGAGATCGGGCGTGGTACCAGCACTTTTGACGGTTTGTCCATTGCCTGGGCGGTGGCGGAATACATTTACCGCGAACCGAAGCTGCGTTGCAAAACCCTGTTCGCCACGCATTACCACGAATTAACCGAATTGGCGTTAATGTACCCGCGAATTAAGAACTACAATGTGGCCGTACAGGAATGGCAGGATCAGGTCGTTTTTTTGCGTAAAATTGTGCCTGGCGGTTCGGATAATTCCTACGGTATTTATGTGGCGCAAATGGCCGGTCTGCCTGCCACTTTGATTTCACGAGCCAAAGAAATTCTAACCAATTTGGAAGCAAACGAACTTTCGCCTACCACGCGCAAGCCCAAATTAGCGATGCGTCGTCCGGGGCGAACGGTGGATGCCAATCAGTTGAGCCTGTTCGATTTGGAAGATCGCAAGGTTAAGGAAATGGGCAAGAAAGTGAAAAAAGAGCTGGAAAATGTGGATGTTAATAATATCACTCCGCTACAGGCTTTGCAAAAGCTGGATGAGCTGAAAAAACTGATTGACGAACACAAATAATCGAATCAAAAAAGCTGTTGTCCGGTGATTTGATTCGTACGATTTTCTGTTGCAATTGAAATTAAATTTCCATCGGACTTAAAAAAAATCAGACCGGAAAATGTAGGTCGGATTAAGGGGAAAACGCCGAAATACCAAGCTAAAAACGCAAATTTATTTTAATAGAAATAAAAGAAAAAATATAAATTAAGTTTAATTTCATAATTATTAAGATATTGGGCTTGATTTGCAAAAGAATAAATTGTATTTTCAAAATAATTAATAAGTAAAATCATAAAGTCAAATGGGTATTTGGAGGGTAGCTTTATGAAAACGGTAACGAAAAAAGATGTTGCCAAACGTACTGCTCAGGAATTAGGTGAAAAAATTTACACCGCGGAAAAATTCGTGGATGCGGTTTTTACGGTCTTGCGAAAAATTCTGAGCGAAGCGGATCCTGAAGTGCGAATTGAAATCCGTGATTTTGGTGTGTTCGAAGTTAAAAAGACCAAGCCAAAACCCAAAGCAAGAAATCCTCGTACGGGTGAAATTATTTACGTAGAAGCCAGACGGAAAACCCATTTCAAACCGGGAAAGCTTTTAAAAGAAGTTTTAAAACAACCCTTGCCTCAGGATGCCGAAAAGTAATTTTAATGGAACAAAAGATCTCCGGGGAACAAACCTTTTTTCGGAATCGATTTAATGCCGGTTAATTTTAGTGCATGGGAAAAATATTAGCTTTAGACATTGGCGAAAAACGCATCGGCGTTGCCGTTAGCGACGAATTATTATTTTTAGCCCACCCTTTAACCACTTTGCAATGGAAAGGTTTTAAAACGTTCTTTGCAGAGCTGGAATCTATTATTGATGAAAATAACATCACCGAACTTTTGATTGGGGTTCCTTACACGCTTAGCGGGAATATTTCACGCAAAACCAACGATATATTAAATATCATTAAAAAATTAAGAAATCGCCTGAGTATCCCGATTATTGAATGGGACGAGAGTTTGAGTACCAAGCAGGCTCATAATATTTTACACAGAAGCGGTAAAAAGCCCAGCAAGCAAAGGCATCAAATCGATCAGATTGCCGCTGTGGTGATTCTACAGGAGTATTTGGATAGTAAGTAAAAAAATCAAATAATTTAATATTTTTAATAGAGCAGGGAAGGAGATTTTAATATGGTCATCATGATGGAGAAAGGGGCCACCGATAGTCAAATAGAACACGTCATAGAGTTTTTGGATGAACGGGGACTTTCCGTACATAAATCCACCGGCGCCGAGCATACGGTTTTGGGAGTAATCGGCGATGTGGGTAAAGTTGACATTCGGGATTTAAAAGTTTTGCCTGGGGTGGCCGATGCCTATCGAATATCGGTGCCGTACAAGCTGACGAGTCGGGAATTCCGACAGGAGAACACGGTCATCAAAATCGGAGATGTGTCCATCGGTGGAGATGAAGTGGTGGTTATGGCCGGGCCGTGCTCCGTGGAATCGGAAGAACAGACCATGATTATTGCCGAGCGTGTGGCTAGGTCCGGTGCCAAAATTTTACGCGGCGGCGCTTTCAAACCGCGCACATCGCCTTATTCATTTCAGGGACTAGGCGAAAAGGGCCTGCAAATTTTACGTAAAGCGGCCGATAAATACGGACTTTTGGTGGTTACCGAAGTAATGGACAAGGATCAAATAGAATTGGTAAGCCAATACGCGGACATTTTGCAAATCGGTGCGCGTAATATGCAAAACTTCAGTTTTATCCGCGCCATGGGCAAAGCCACCAAACCGGTTTTTCTGAAGCGCGGTATTGCGGCGACCATCGAAGAATGGCTCATGTCGGCGGAATACATTCTTTCCGGCGGTAATTCGCAGGTCATGCTCTGCGAGAGAGGCATCCGGACGTTTGAAACATACACCCGCAATACATTGGACTTATCCGCTATTCCCGTAGTTAAAAAATTAAGTCATCTGCCTATATTTGCCGATCCGTCCCACGGCACGGGTCTGCGCAATAAAGTGATTCCCATGGCAAGGGCGGCCATTGCCGCAGGTGCCGACGGAATTATGGTGGAAGTACATCATGATCCGGAACATGCCTTGTCGGACGGAGCGCAGTCGTTGTACCCGAATCAATTTGACGAATTAATGGATCAGATTCGTGTGATTGCCAAAGTTGTGGGACGTAAAATTGCCGATCGGAAATATTAAAGTTTTATTAAGCTGTAATGGCTTAATACGAACTTTTTAATTGAAAAAGATCGAGCGGGACAGGAGCAAAACGAATCCGAGGAGCCGATGAAGATTGTAATTTCGGGTTTGGGGTTAATGGGCGCTTCGTTGGCCTTAGCCTTTAAAACCAAGAAAATAGAAGCCGAAATTTGGGGCTATGATTTCCCGGCGGTTTGTGAAAAAGCCGAAACTTTAAATTTAATCGATCATACTGTTCGGCGGTGGCCGGACGACTGCCGTGACGCCGATGTCGTATTTTTGGCAACGCCCATTCAGATCATCGAAAAACAAATTCGAGATTTAAATGCGATCGTTTCCAAATCAACGATTGTTACCGATTTGGGCAGTACCAAAGGGAATGTGCATCGGTTGGCAGAAAAAATCAATTTTACGGGTACCTTCATCGGCGGCCATCCCATGACCGGCGGTGAAAAAAGCGGATTGGATGCAGCCGATCCGTTGCTTTACGAAAATGCGGTTTTTATTCTAACCGGCGTGAACGCAGAAAAGCGTGCGCTGGCCGAAACAAAACTTTTCCCGTTGTTGGAAAAACTTAAAGCACGCCTTTTGCTTTTGGATCCTTATGTGCATGACCAAATCATGGCGCGCATCAGTCATTTGCCGCAACTTTTGGCCGTGAGTTTGGTGGAAATGCTCGGCGCAAAAAACGCACCTGAAAAGCCTTATTTTGAATTGGCCGCAGGCGGATTCCGTGATTTAACGCGCATTGCCTCCAGCAATTTTGCTATATGGAAGGATATTTTAATCCGCAATAAGGAAAATGTTAAGGAAGCGCTGCGCGAACTGATCGATTTGCTCGAGCATCATTACAATCATATAGAAGATCTCTCGGAAGATTTTCATTTGGCAAATTATTATCGCAGCCAAATCCCGAAAGCAACCAAGGGCTTTTTACATCCTTTGACCGATGTTTTGATTTACGTAGATGACCGGCCTGGGGTGATTGCCCGCATGTCTAATGCTTTGGCCAAAGAAAATATTGATATTCGGGATATTGAGCTGTTGAAAGTCCGTGAAAAAGAAGGAGGCGTGTTTCGTATCTCTTTTTCCGGCAGGGAAGAAGCGCTGAGAGCTATTAAACTTTTGGAAGATCAGGGCTTCCGCGCCTTTGTTAGCGATTAATGCATGTTGATTAAAGGGGGAGTCGTGGAAAAAATCAGAACAGCCGTAGTCGGCGTTGGTAAAATTGCCCAAATCGCCCATTTGCCCGTTTTGAAAAAAATGGAAAACGTGGAATTGGTGGCGGTTTGCGATGTGGATGAAAAGAAGATGGCACACATTATTCAAAAATTTAATGTGCCCCGTTGGTACAATTTGGTTGACGAATTGATTGAACACGAACCCATTGATGCTTTGCACATTTGTACGGCCAATTATTACCATTACCCCATGGCACTAATGGCTTTGCGCAAAGGAATTCATGTTTTTGTGGAAAAACCCCTGGCCCTGAGTGTGCGCCATGCTCAAAAAATTGCGGAGGTCGCCAAACAGGCCGGTCGTACGGTTATGGTGGGTATGCAACATCGTTTCCGGGATGATGTTCAGATTCTAAAGGAATTCCTGAGCAACAATGAATTGGGTGAATTATTCTTTATCAAAGGCGGATGGCTAAAAAAGTGGTCAAAAGAATTGCAATTGACCTGGGAAATTCAAAAGCAGTATTCCGGCGGCGGTGTATTGATGGATTTTGGTATTCATCTGATTGACATGATGTTGTATTTAACGGGTATGCCCAAAATTCGAACGACGCGGCTTTTTCCCTATCAGTTGCGGGACGGGCTGGAAGTGGAAGATTCCGCCATGGCGCTTTTGGAAACGGAAGACGGTTTGGGCGTGAACATCGAAACCAGTTGGAATTTGCATCTGGATCATGATATTCAATACACGCACATCTTTGGGAAAAAGGGATCGGCCTATTTGAATCCGTTGCGGATTCAGAAGGAAATGCACGGGAATTTGGTGACGGTTACACCGATTCAAAATGAAAAGCCACAGGATCGTTATTTGCGCGCTTACGAAGCGGAAATCCATCACTTTTATGATGTGATTGCAAAAAAGGCAAAAAACATGTCCCCGCCGGAAGATGCCGTTAAGGTTTTGCAGGTTATTGAAGCCCTGTACGCTTCCGCGGAAAAGGGGCGCGAGATTTTGGTTGAGCAATAACATGGGTTGATTGGTTAAATTGTTGAATGGGTAAAATTGTTATTTGAAAAGAGTTGTCATTGCGAACAATCCCGCGAGCCTGCGAGCGGGAGAGTGAAGCAATCCCCTCCAAAGCGACAACAAGCTCTTTGGACCCCCTAAATCCCCCTCGCAAGGGGATAAAAAGCCGTTCGCTGAATCTTGCCCAATGCCTTATTTGCTAAGCAGTTTAAGCATGCTATTTTACTCAAACCAATAATCATTTTCTCGCCGGGCAAAATTTACCAAAGCATTTTGCGTCCCCTTATGAGGGGGACAACAGGGGGTGGAAAATTGGAATTGGTTAAATGGGTAAAATCGTTATTTGAAAAAGCCTGTCATTGCGAACAATCACGCGAGCATGCGAGCGGGAGAGTGAAGCAATCCCCTACACAGCAGCAACGGCCATGGATGATGTTATGGATTCTTCTCCCGACACGTCGGGATCAGAATGACAGCCTACTACATGTCAATAGTAGTGAAACGACGAGGAATCCCTTAGTTGTTAGATTGTGGACGTTTGCGAATTTCCTTTGTGACCCATCTCCTTACCCTTCCCTACTAACGTATGGAAGGGTGCCCAATTTGTCGCGTGCATTTGGTAAATTATTGAATTGAAATGATTGTTCGCCCACCGGCACGCAGGATTGTGGTCAAATGCCGAGTAATTGCGACGGAACGAAGAAATCCCTTACATCCGTTGCTACTTTGAAGGAGATTCCTCTCCCGCTACGCGGGGTCGGAATGACAGTCTTGGAAATCCCATCAAACAACGGGTGTACTCCACCGGCTGTACAAACAATGAATCACGGTTAACGAATATACGAATACACGAATAACGATTTTACCCCTTTCCCCTTTTCTCTTTTCTCTTTTCTCTTAACCCTTAACCCTTCATCATTAATCAATACACAATTTTCCAATTGTGGTTGCAGGTCGGTTTAATGATTTTCTTCTCTTTTAAATAATCAATTAGCAAATTGCGGATTTCCCGATCCGATTTCCAAATAATAGGCGCATTGGTTGCATGGGCTGCCGCCAAATGTCCGCCCCCGCCGGTAGCGCGATAGCTGTTCAAAGCCACTTTGTAGGTTCGGTTCATGTCAAGCGGTTGGCCGGTTTTCAAATAAATGAGATGTCGGATACGTTTACCGACGCGGTTTTTAACGTGTATCTCGTAACCGATGCCTTCGGCCATGTCGTAGTTGTAACCCGCCATTTTGGGGTTAGTCGTAAGTTTTCCGTTTTTCCATTGATAATAACGGGCGGAATATTCCAAAAAGTCTTTAATTTGCTGCCCGGTCATTTCCAAAACGTAGAGATAATTTTCATATTTGTACATTTGGTACACATCTTTAATGCGCAGTTTGCCGGGATGAATGACCGCTTTATCATTAAAGCAAGCGGCAAATGAAATATCCGCATGCCCCATCGCCAATTGAGCATCGTTAATCAAATCCATGAAGGCCGTATCCTGCCAACGCGCTTTTTTGGCGCTGAGCGTGTCCGTTAGCGTGGCAATGACCGTATGCGTGTATTTGAGTGTTTCTTTGTGATAAGGTGCGATGATGGTTAAAATGGCCGAAGACGGCCTCACATTAGCCAGCGGCTCCAACCAGCCGTCCATGGATGTGATAACATATTTCCCGGATGGTTGTTTTTGTAAAATAATTTGAGCCACGCCAAGATATTTTCCCCAGGATCCCGCATTTAATAGTAAAGTTTGGTGCTCTTTTTGAATAAGCATATTTTTTTGGGGATTTGATTTTGGGGCGCTTTGTCCCATTCTTCCCAACGGACGATGCGAATGACCGGCAAACACCACATCGAACTGGGGCACGTTTTTGGCAACCAATAACGATGCATTTTCGTTGGGAAGCCCAAGACGATCGGTTTGTTTTTTGCTGTAATCCGCTTCGAATCCGGCGTGAAACGATCCGACCAGTACGTCGGTTTGCTTTCGTAATTTGGGCGCCCAATAAGCCGCGGTTTTAACCATGTCCGCCCAACGGATGCCCGGATAAAGCGTGGAGTCCAGCCACATCGGGATGGCCGGTGTGGTTAACCCCAAAACGGTGACTTTAATGCCGTTGACATTGAAATCGGCGTAAGGCTTAAAAAAGGAACGTCCGTCCGGCAACAGTGCATTGGCCGAAAGCCAGGGAAAGTCGGAATGACGCATGGCCTTGTAATACACGGGCAATCCTTGTTCGATATCATGATTCCCGACAGTGAAAGCATTGTACCCCATGTAATTCAATGTCAGAATCAAAGGATTGTAACCTAATGTATTAACTTTGTCAAAATAGTAGGCTAAAGGCGTGCCTTGTAATAAATCGCCCGTATCGATAAGCAGAACGTTGGAATGTTTTTTACGATATTCGCAAATTTTGGTGTAGGCTTTGGCCAAACCATAAGGAGCCGGCTTGTCGGTATAGTAATTGTAGGGATAAATGTGCCCGTGTACATCGGTAGTTTGTAAAATGTACAAGGTGTCGGCGGTTTGGCTCAGGCCGGTGCCGATTAATGTTGCGGTGATAAAAAAGGAAAGGAAAAATATGCGCAGTAAGGCGAGAAATGATTTTTGTTTTCCTTTAAACATTTGTAAGTGTTTCATAATGTCCTCTATCGGTTTAAGTTAATTGTTAAAAGTTAAACGGTCGTTTCAACGGTACGTCCTCTTTCTTATTGTCGTGGCAGCGGATGAAATCCCTCTAAAGATTAAATTTTGAATACAACATTTTACATGAGTTTACGAAAATTTGTTCAATATTTTCAAACAATTTGTTTTTTATGAATTGTTCGTTTAATTTTTAGCAGAGGTGTCTATGGGGACAACAAACAAACGGCAATTGGGTCAAAAAGGCGAACAATTGGCGCAACAATATTTGCAAAGACAGGGGCTTGAACCGATTGCCCGTAATTATCGTGCCGGACATTGGGAAGTTGATATTATTGCTAAAGACCCTAAGGAAGAATTATTGGTCTTTGCGGAAGTCAAAAGCTATTTTGCCGATCCGTTGAATCCTCCCGAATGGCGAGTGAGCAAATCGCAACAAAAACGCATTATTAAAGCGGCTTATGCCTTTCTTGACCAACATCCGGAGTATGAAAATTTCTCGGTTCGTTACGATATTTTGATCGTTGATTTTTCCAATTATCCGGCGAACATCACGCATTACGAAGCCGCCTTTTGGCAAGATGATTTTTTGCCGTCTTAGAATATTTTCAGGAGATGGTCATGGATAAAAATTTAGAACTTGCTTTTTTGAGCCTGGAAGGCCTGGCTCTTGGAGATGCTTTTGGCGAACAATTTTTTAAAAGCCGTAATCGTCCGTTGATTCAAAACAGGCAAATACCCGAAGGCATTTGGCCGTGGACGGATGATACCTCTATGGCTATTTCAATTGTTGAAATGTTGGAAGAAGACGGCGGGATTAATCCGGATAAATTGGCTCAAAAATTTGCTTACCGTTTTAGCAAAGAGCCTCATCGCGGCTACGGAAGGGGAGCGGCGCGATTATTACGCGCTATTGCCGACGGAGCTTCCTGGCGAGACCTTTCGCCAACCTTATTTAAAGGAGGCTCTTACGGAAACGGAGCATCCATGCGTGTGGCACCGTTGGGAGCTTATTTTAAAGATGATTTGCATCGTTTAACGGATGAAGCGGATAAATCGGCCATGGTTACGCATTACCACAAGGAAGGACGCGCCGGGGCTATTGCCGTGGCTCTGGCAGCGGGATTAGCC
>JALWEA010000436.1 GCA_027039465.1 Calditrichia bacterium
ATTAAAGTGCGTCCCACACACAGCAATATTATCTTTCCAGGCCCTGGCATCGGCGGTTATTGCCTGCCCAAGGACGGCGGTCTGGGCCTCTGGGCCTACAAGCATATTTTGGGCTTTGAAGACGACATCTTCCGCATTACTCCCATGGCCATCGATATTAACGACACTCGCGGTTTGCATGCGGCCCAACTAACGCGCGACGCCTTGCGCAATATGGGTCAACCCATTGCCGCTTCGGAAATTTTGGTTTTGGGCGCCGCCTATCGTGAAGATGTGGGCGATACCCGTTACAGCGGCTCCGAGGTGATTATTCGAAAGCTGGCCGAAATGGGTGCGGAAATTCGTGTGCACGATCCTTACGTTGAACATTGGTGGGAATTTGAAAAGCAGGATACCTACCCGGCGCCGGGACACAGCAAAGCCCGCTTTTTCCGCAATCAGGAAAAGTTGAAAGAATTGCGCGTTGAAAAGGATTTAATGGCTTCTTTAAAAGATGCCGAGGCCGTCGTCTTTGCCGTGCGACACAAACCCTATCTGGCACTGGAACCCGATGAGGTTGTCAAGGCTATTGGGCACCCGGCCGCTATTGTGGATTGTTTCGTCATTCTGAGCGACGACAAAATTAAGCGCTATTTTGAATTGGGTTGCGAAGTCAAAGGCCTGGGCCGAGGGCATATTCAGCGCATTAAAGACGAGGTTCGCAAGACGAAGTAAATAAGATCAAAGATTAAAGATGAAAGATGAAAGATGAAAGATGAAAGGCGGTCGGAGAGGCCGCCTTTTTTGATTTTTTGCAAGAAGTTCGACTTAATATTCATGGTAGATTAAATTCCTTAATCCCACATTTTTACCAAATAATCTAAGCGATCTAAAATCACAAATCGATCCCGAAGGGATCAAATGATAATAACCCACCAATTCATTGGTGCGGATTGATGATCGACGCGTTCCAATGCCAGTCCTGAAAGGACGTCTGAAAATGAACCTTTCTTAAATAGAACGAAACCGATTAATCATGGAAATAGGATCAAACTATTTTCCCGGATTTTAATTCTAACCAAAAATATTTGAAATTTACAAGAACAATTTGCCCTGTTCATTTATCCTTCCTTGATGTCTCAGTGAAATGGATCAAAAATAAAACAATAACTAATAACGTCAAAGACAATCCCTGAATTTTTTTATTTATAAATCCTCGCTAATTTTCATTTTTCCTTGCATTTTTAAAATTTTATTTTAAATTTGCAAGCATGATTAAACGAAAATTAGAAAAATCCATTATTCATTCGCTTCGACATTTTCCCGTGGTTGGGATTATCGGCGCCCGACAAGTGGGAAAAACAACCTTGGCCAAAGAAATCCGAAAACATTTTCCCGAAAGTATTTATTTGGATATTGAATTACCTTCCACCCTTAATTTACTTCAAGAACCGGAACTTTATTTGAGTCGATATCAATCACAGTTGGTAATATTGGATGAGATTCAACGATTACCGGAATTATTCCCTGTAATGCGTTCACTGGTTGATCAAAATCGTATTCCCGGACGTTTCTTAATTTTAGGTTCGTCTTCGCCCAAATTAATAAAACAAACAGCCGAATCTTTGGCGGGACGCATTATTTACCACGAATTAACGCCATTATTAATCGAAGAAGTAGGTACCGATAGTGACATTATCAACAAATTATGGCTACGAGGAGGATTTCCGGAAAGTTTCCTGTCTCAAACAGACGAATTAAGTTTTCAGTGGAGAGATTCATTTGTTCGCACCTTCCTGGAAAGAGACTTGCCTCTTATGGGCTTGCGCGTTCCACCGTTGCGCATGCACCGATTCTGGACCATGCTTGCCCATTACCAAGGTCAACTTTTTAATGCCTCGCAACTGGCAACGGCGATGGACCTTTCTTCTCCAACGATTAAAAATTACCTAGAAACTCTGCAACAGGCCTTTATGGTAAATTTGCTGCCTCCTTTTTACAAAAATCTGAGAAAACGATTGGTTAAATCGCCCAAATTTTATTTTCAGGATACGGGTTTATTGCATGCCTTGCTGAATATTCATTCTTTTGATGACTTGCTTTCCCAGCCTGCTTTAGGGCATTCTTTCGAAGGATTTGTATTACAGCAAATCATTCACTCCTTACCCGGAGAATTCACGCCGTATTTTTATCGCACCGCAGCAGGCGCCGAAATGGATTTGGTTCTCGTAAAAGGTCTCGACTGCCGGATCGGAATAGAAGTCAAATACTCGCTGACGCCGAAAATCAGCAAGAGTTTGCGGAATGCCATGAATGATTTGCAGTGCTCCGTTTACCTGATTGTCTATCCAGGTAAAGAACCGTATCCGCTTGCCAAAAATGTTTACGCTTTTCCGATTAGTCGCATCCCGGAATTATTTTCCGGCGAAATTTTTCCGATAAAATAATTGTAAGGATTTGTATTTTCAGCAATTCTTTCAGGACCGCCTATTTGCCCACTCAATTATTAAACCGCGCCAATAAATTGGCGGACTTATTGTCATTTGTTCCTTTTGGAATACTTTCGTTATTTAATATCGGACTTGAAAAAGCAGGAAAATAATTATGTTTTTTTCAATCATCTTCGTTTGTTTTCCAAAGTTTAATTTGTAAAAAATTCCCGACAGTAAATTCCGATAATAACCCACATTTTCAAATTCGGGAGAAAGCATCCCTAAAAAATATTTATCCCAAACGGGACAAATGAAATTAAATTTGCAGGGATTGTATTAAACTCTTGTCGGAACATCACACCTTCAGCAGCACTTTCC
>JALWEA010000437.1 GCA_027039465.1 Calditrichia bacterium
ATCAATGTCACGGATCCGTGTTGATGAAAACTTTCCAGTCCATGTTATTGCAAGCCGATCCTTACTCCCGCAAACTGTACATTTTACCGGCGTGGCCCAAAGATTGGAATGTTGATTTTAAACTGCACGCGCCATATCGAACCGTGATTGAAGGCAGCGTACGCAACGGTAGGTTAAAAGCGCTTAAGGTCAGCCCGGCCGAAAGGAAAAAGGATATCGTAATTTTCAGACAGGACCACACAAAACTTTGATTTCTTAAAATACCGTTATTTATCCCCGAAAACAAAGGCTGTGAACCGGAACAAATCGGCTTCGGGGTCTTTCCAGGCATCCGGCGGTAAACCTGCTTTGCGGCAGGTTTGCTGCAGGAATGTTTCCCGATCCCAACCCCATTCCACCGGAACCTGAGGCAATAAAAGTCCCACATAAGGGCCTTTTTTAATCAGCAATCCGTCTCTGCCCACCTGGATTTCATTGATGTCCCGCACGTGATGAAACGGCGAAAGTACGGAAATTTCGTATTCCAACTCGGGCAGTTCTTCGACGCTGACCGGAGAAAAACGGGGATCATTGGTCGCCGCCTGAATGGCCACATCGCGCACCGTTAAGTAAAGCGGTTTAATGGGCGCCGTGTAACCGATGCAGCCCCGTAGCCGTCCGTTAATTTTTAAAGTCACAAACGCCCCGCGATCCTGCTCGATACTCTTGATGCCGCCTGAAATCGGTTCGTAAACCTTGTGTTCCCGAACCGCCATTTCCACCGCTTTACGGGCAATGTGCAAAAGTACTTCCTGTGCTTTTTTATCCAATGAAAACTCTTTTTCCATGGTATGCTCCTTTGATGATTTTACAAAGGCAAAGGCCGAATAGCCGACCACCCGACTTTTATCTCCGGCCGGAACGTCGCCGGAATTGGCATATTTCAACAGTTTGACCTCATTTGCCCCCAAATATTCGGCTGCAATCATTAAACTGACAATGGGGCCGCCACCGCAGGCTTCCCAAATGCGCGCCTGCAGATTGCGCGACAAATTGTAATAATCCCATTCCTTAATGGCATTTAAAACTTTGCTATCCAATTGAATGGCTTCCTGGTAGGGATGGTAATGCGAAAGGTCCGAACTGGCAATAATCAGCGTTTTATTATCATGAATCATGTCAGCCAAAGCGCGTCCTAAGGCACGGCACGTTTCGTAGCTTTGCTCGCCCATCACAATGGGCACCAATTTGAATTTGCCCAACACCATTTGCAGGTAAGGCAATTGCACTTCAAGGGAATGCTCGCCGCGCTGTCCGGGAACAAAATCATGCCCCCTGCCCGACAAATGAATCCGCTCCGATTTTTTAGCCAAGGCCCGGCAAAATTTGGTATCAACCGGTACCAGACCTAGCGGCGTCTCGTAAGCCGTACCGTCATAAACCGAAGCGCCGCTGAAATAATCAAAATGCGACGGGCCCACAATAACCACGCGATCGTAATGCCTGCCCTGAATTTCTTTGTAGGCATAAACGGCCACCGGCCCGGAGTAAATGTATCCGGCATGGGGTACAATTAAACCGACAATCGGATCTTTGATTATCGGCTCATGCACTCGGGATAAAAATCCCCGAATCATTGATTTCAGTTCGGCCGGGTCTGCAGGATAAAACTGCCCGGCCACGGCGGGTTTGCGAATTTTAGTTTCCCCCGAAATACATTGACTTACGGAAAATAGAACCAACAGCCCTATTAACAAGCCTGGAATTGTTTTCCACAATGTTTTCATTTTAAAACCTACTCTCATTTTTTATTAGATTCATTTCACCGCAATTAGGTTAACAAAATCTCTTTGTAAAATCAACAATTATAGTGTCCGGCGGTAAAATGACGCAGACGCAGCCATTAACCAGCCCAAGTTCCGTTTAAAAGCTTTGATGGGACTTTTAATATTCATTTGAGTCAAAGTTTGAATTAGTACCCTTTCCGCAAACGCACGTTTTTAATTTAAACGGGATTGTTTTTTCTCTTTCCAAGCCAAACAAAAATTCCTAAATTAATGATAAAGAAAAATCATCGAGAGGGGAATACATTGCGCTCTCTCATAACAGGGCTGCTTTTGATAGGCTTGTTTTCCTTTTCAGGGTGTAAGAAAATTTTAGCACCATTGGCGGAACAAAATGAGGTAAAGGTCGCCTTTTTTGTCAGTGATTCCATGGGTAATCAAAAATCCGTCTTTGCAAAAGGTGAGAACATCTACTTTCATTTTAAGATTACGAATAATCGGTCGGATGATTTGAAATACACCAAATCACACGGCGGACCGCCGATCGTTAGCTTTCTTCTTTACAAAAACAATCAATTGATTGGCACCACCGATGATGGTTATTGCTTCCCGGCAATTATTGTCGGTGGAAAGATCAAGCCCGGAAAGTCCCTTAATTATGTGACTTCATGGTATGGTAACCCGTCACATAAATCATTGCTGGAAGCCGGCAATTATTCTTCCGAAGTTGAACCCTACATTCGTTTTGATGATTTTGATTTGAATGAAAAATTAAAGATCATTCATTTTTCCATTCGTTGAGGCGATTCCGGTAGCAAGGAATAATACCCGTAAGTTTCGGACGAGACCATTGATGGTGAATAGGTTTAAAATCTAACCAAAAATATTTGAAATTTAGAAAACCCATTTACCACTTTAATTCGGGGCTGTCCCAAAAGCAAAAGATGATGAATATTTATTAATTTTCCATTTCAAAAACGACCTTTCTTTAATTTTTTCAATTGTCCCATTCGGGACAAA
>JALWEA010000438.1 GCA_027039465.1 Calditrichia bacterium
TGTGAATACGACGACCAAGGGAATGTGGTCTCCTACAACGGGTACATTCGCGACATTACCGAATGGAAAGAAATGAAACAGCGCCTGGCGCACTCTCAGCGCATGGAGTCGTTGGGATTATTGGCCGGTGGCATTGCCCATGATTTCAATAATATTTTAGCGGGCATTTTAGGCTATGCTTCTTTAATGAAAATGCGCATGAAACAAGGCGATAAGTTGTACCGCTATGTGGAAATTATTGAAAAGAGTGCTCAGCGGGCGGCTGACTTAACCAATCAATTGTTGGTTTTTTCAAGAAGAGGGCAGGCCAAACTTACCGCTGTCAATATCAAATCAGCCATTGAGGAAGCCCTGAAGATTATCAGCTCCACATTTCCGAAATCCATTGAAGTTAATGTTGACATCGAAAAGGACCTCCCCGAGATATTGGCGGATCCCACGCAGATGCAGCAAATTATTATTAATTTGGCGGTTAATGCCAGAGACGCCCTACCCGACGGTGAAGGCAAAATTAGCATTTCAGCCCATAAATTTACAATGCAAAGCGCTCAGTTATCGGACAAACCCGAGGCCAAGGCCGGTGAATACGTTTGTCTGAAAATTAGCGATAACGGCACTGGCATTCCGGATGAAATTAAAGAAAAAGTATTTGAACCGTTCTTTTCCACTAAACCCAAGGGCAAAGGTACCGGTATGGGCTTGGCCATGGTCTACGGTGCCGTCCGCAACTTGGGCGGATTCGTGCAATTGCACTCCGAAGTAAACAAGGGAACAACGTTTTCTCTTTATTTTCCCATACGTACTATTGAAGAGGATGAATCGGTTGAAGCTCAGAATTCAATAACTCTTGAAGGGGATGAAAGAATCTTAGTTGTTGATGATGAAGAAATGGTGCGTAATTTTTGCCGACTGGCCCTAGAGAAATACGGTTATCGGGTTGCCTTGGCGGAAAACGGGAAAAAGGCCATTGAAATTTTTGAAGCGGCTGACCAACCGTTTGATCTTGTGGTTTTGGATATGATTATGCCCGTTTTGGACGGGGTGAAAACCTATAAAAAAATCCGCAAGCTGGATCAATCGGTACATTTTCTGATCTCCAGCGGTTACAGCGATTCCGATAAATTGGAAACACTAAAAAAAGACCCGTTGGTTGAAGTGATTTTTAAACCATATAAAGCCAAAGAATTGGTAAAGACCGTACGACAGATTCTAAATGCCGCAAACGATGTAAAAAATTAAAATGCCAAATTGCTTTACTAACTACATTTGGCATTTAGTTTTCCCCGGCATAAAGACCGGGGAAAACGATTAACTTCAAACATTTTTAACCCTTTAAGGCTTTTCTAATAGATTTATTGCCGCTCCGTTTTTTCCTTTTTTCAAAGGGTTTCCAATGCCAACTTGATTTTCCCAAATGCCCAATCGATTTCTTCCTTGGAAATAATCAATGGCGGTGCCAGACGAATCACATGCTCGTGCGTTTCTTTGCAGAGCAAGCCTTCGTTCTGCAGAAACTCGCTGAAACGCCGCGCCCCACCGGCTTCGGGCTTTAATTCAATACCGATAAACAGACCGCGTCCGCGAATTTCTTTGACGTGCTTACTATTAAGCGATGACAATTTTTCCATTAGATATTGCCCGAGTTCCGCCGAACGTTCGGGTAATTTTTCATCTACGATTACATCCAAGGCTGCAATGGCGATAGCCGCCGCCAGCGGATTGCCCCCGAAGGTACTTCCGTGATCGCCGGGACGAAAAACGCCTAAAATTTCTTTGCTGCTCACCACGGCCGAAACCGGATAAAAACCGCCGGACAAGGCTTTGCCAAGAATCATCATATCGGGTTTAACGCCTTCTTCGTGCTGATAGGCAAACAATTTTCCGGTACGTCCCAGGCCCGTCTGCACTTCATCCGTAATAAACAGAACGTTGTTTTTACGGCAAATGCTCTGTACCTTCTGTAAATAACCGTCCGGAGGAATGATGATGCCCCCTTCGCCCTGAATGGGCTCCAACATCACCGCTGCCGTATTTTCGGTAACAGCCTGTTCAATGGCATCGGCATCGCCGTAAGGCACAATTTTGAACCCGGGCGTGAACGGGCCGAAATTTTCTTTGTATTGCTCTTCCGTGGAAAAACCGATAATGGTCGTCGTGCGACCGTGAAAATTATTGGCACAAACAATAATTTCCGCTTGGTTATCGGGGATTCCTTTTTTGGTGTATCCCCATTTACGTGCCGCTTTGATAGCCGTTTCCACCGCTTCCGCACCCGTGTTCATGGGCAGAACCATTTCCATTTCCGTAAGCTCGGCCAATTTTTTACAAAACAAGCCCAACTTGTCGTTACGAAAAGCGCGGGAGATAAGTGTCAATTTACGCGCCTGTTCTTCCATGGCTTTTAAAATGCGGGGATGACAATGGCCTTGATTCAGTGCGGAATACGCACTTAAAAAATCCATGTACTTTTTACCGTCCACATCATATACCCAAACGCCTTCGCCCCGCTCAATAACCACATCCAGCGGATGGTAATTGTGAGCGCCGTACGTATCTTCCAATGCGATATATTCTTTTGAATGCATGCCGTTATCTCCCTTCTTTAAAAAGTACCGAACAGACAACCCGTTTTCGGGCTGCACATTACATTAATCAAACAGGGCTTAATTTACAAATTTAAAATTCAGAATCAATGGTTCCACAGATTTTTTACAAAGCTTAACTCTTTATTTTTAAGGAAGTTGAATATAGTTAAAGAATGAAGAATAAAAATACAGGC
>JALWEA010000439.1:0-8054 GCA_027039465.1 Calditrichia bacterium
GCATATTTTTAGTGCGCGAACTTTCTCCGCGCATGCTGGATGTGGTCATGAGTTTCGGCGAGCGGCTTTCGGCCTTTATTCTGGCTAATGTCCTGCATGGTAAAAACAGCGAGGCCTATTATTTGGATGCCCGATCCTTAATTCGTACCAATCGACGTTTCGGCAAGGCAGGCGTCGATTATCAAAAAACTTTCACCTTGATTCGCGAACATTTTAACGAAAATCATGGTCTGCCCGTTATCACCGGATTCATCGGCGCAACTTCGGAAGGCGAAACCACCACCTTGGGGCGGAGCGGTTCCGATTTTACGGCCTCGATCTTCGGGGCGGCGCTGAAAGCGGACGAAATTCAAATTTGGACGGACGTCAATGGCGTTTTGACCGCGGATCCGACCATTGTAACCGATGCCTTTACCATTCCCGATTTGTCGTACGAAGAAGCCATGGAATTGTCCCATTTCGGTGCGGAAGTGGTGCATCCGGCAACCATGCAACCGGCATTGGAAGCGCACATTCCCATTCGCATCAAAAACACCTTGAATCCGCAGGCTGCGGGAACGGTTATCGGGCAACCGGCCAGGGACTGGAAATTTCCCATCAAGAGTTTGTCCTCGGTAAAGGAAGTGGCATTGGTCAATGTAATCGGCAGCGGCATGATCGGTGAAACCGGCATTGCCGGGCGGATTTTTAGCACTTTGGCTCGCGAAAAAATCAACATCATTCTTATTACGCAGGCTTCGTCCGAGCATTCGGTTTGCTTTGCCGTAAGTCCTGCCTGCGCCCAACGCGCCAAACAGGCTTTGGAAAAGGAACTAAAGCTTGAGTTGTTGGAAAAGCGCGTTAATCGCGTTCAGGTGGAATCCGATTTGTCCATCATTGCCGTAGTCGGTGAAAATATGCGGCGCACACCTGGTATTGCCGGGCAGGTTTTTCAGGCTTTGGGTCGGCAACAAATCAATATTTCGGCCATTGCCCAGGGTTCTTCGGAATTGAATATTTCATTGGTGATCGCCCGCAAAGATCTGGCCGATGCACTGAATGCCATTCATCAACAATTTTTTAACCGAAAAGGAAAATCATGAGATCACTTAACGAGCACATTCGGGAAGTGCGGGCTTTTGCTCCGGCTTCGGTTACCAATGTGAGCTGCGGTTTTGACGTTTTGGGATTTGCTTTGAACAGGCCGGGAGACGAGGTTGTGGTTCGCCGGAAGAAGCAGGGGCCGATGTGCATCTCGCGGGTTGTTGGGGATGCGAATTCCATTCCGACCGAAGTGGAGCGTAATACATCCGGTGCCGCGATTTTGGCTTTTGTAAAAACCATGGGATTGGACGATCATTTTGAGATTGAAATTCACAAGAAAATGGCCATCGGTACCGGTTTGGGATCAAGTGCGGCTAGTGCGGTGGCCGGGGTTCTGGCTGTAAATCAATTTTTGGAGCGGCCATTGAGTAAATCGGAGTTGCTGCCTTTTGCCTTGGAAGGAGAAAAGATCACCAGCGGTGGCGATGTACATGCCGACAATGTGGCTGCGGCTTTATTGGGCGGATTTATTGCGGTGCGCAGTGTTCAGCCGGTGGATATTATTCCGTTGCACTATCCGTCGCAACTGGCTTGTACGGTGGTGCATCCGCACATTGAATTACCAACGGCCGAGATGCGCCGTATTTTGCGTGAACAAATTTCTTTACACGATGCGGTACGGCAATGGGGCAATATTGCGGCGTTTGTGGCCGGACTACAAAACGAAGACCTTGAGGTCATGCGTCGCTCGTTAAACGATGTGATTATTGAACCGGTGCGCGGGAAGGTGATTCCGGGCTACGAACAAGCCAAAGAAGCTGCTTTGAAAAACGGAGCTTTGGGCAGCGGTATTTCAGGCTCCGGTCCGTCGATATTCGCTTTGTGTGATTCCCAAGAAGTCGCTCAACAAGCGGGGCAGGCTATGCAACGGGTATTCGATGAATTGCAGATCCAAAGCGATGTGTACGTTTCGCAGGTTAATGCGCGGGGAGCAGAGATTTTGGAGGTTAAGAGGAAAGATGAAAGATTAAAGATGAAAGATGAAAGATGAAAAAGGAATGTTAAGACAAATGACAAATGACAAATGACAAAAGAAAAAGGAAAAATGAAAAAGGATTAAAAGAGGAATAGATGGTTAGTGCCATAAAAAATGCGTGTAAATCGGTCTGATCCGTAAAATCGGTGTTCTAAACAGGGAAGCGTTGCTATGGAATATTATTCGACAAAAAATTCAAAATTACGTGTTTCATTAAAAGAAGCGGTTTTGAGCGGTTTGGCGCCGGACGGCGGGCTGTTCATGCCGATTGAAATTCCGCGCCTGGAGTTCGAAATTCTAAAGAACCTACCGAACATGAGCTTTCGGGAAATTGCGTTTGAGATGGCGCGTTTGTTTCTGAAAGATGATGTGCCGGAAAGGGCTTTGGGGGAAATCGTGCAGGATGCTTTTGATTTTGAAGCGCCGTTACATCTGTTAAGCGATGATTTGTTTGTACTGGAATTATTCCACGGCCCGACGTTGGCTTTTAAGGATTTCGGCGCCCGTTTTATGGCGCGACTGATGGCGTATTTGCAACGCAATGAAGATAATGAAATCTTTATTTTGGTAGCCACTTCCGGAGATACGGGCAGCGCCGTAGCCAGCGGGTTTTTTAAGGTGCCCGGCTTCCGCGTGATTTTGTTGTACCCTTCGGGCATGGTCAGTGAAATTCAGGAAAAGCAATTAACCACCATCGGCGAAAATGTGACGGCATTGGAAGTGCAAGGCAGTTTTGACGATTGTCAGCGTTTGGTTAAGCAGGCATTTACGGATCAAGATTTGCGCCGCAAGTTATCCATGTCGTCGGCAAATTCCATTAACATCGCCCGATTGATTCCTCAATCGTTTTACTATGCTTCGGCCTGGGCGCAATTGCCTGATCACGATGCGCCGTTGATCGTTTCCGTGCCCAGCGGTAATTTGGGTAATTTAACGGCCGGTGTATTGGCGCAGCGTGTCGGAATTCCCATTGATCATTTTGTTTCGGCCATGAATATCAATGATGTATTTTGGGAATATTTGCAAACAGGGCGTTTTAGTCCTCGCCTGGTTATTCCCACTTTATCTAATGCCATGGATGTGGGTAATCCCAGTAATTTTTTTCGTTTGCTGGAATTGTTCGGGCATGATTATCGGGCCATGCGGCAGGCCATTTCCGGAATGAGTTTTTCGGACGAGGAGACGCGGCAGGCTATTACCGAGATCCATGAAAAATTCGGTTATTTAATGGATCCTCACGGAGCGGTGGGTTATTTGGCATTAATGCGTGCAGTTGAAAAAAAGCATTGGCAGTCCGCACAAAAAATAACATTGGAAACCGCGCATCCGTCCAAGTTCAAAACAGTGGTCGAAGAATGCACGGGACAAAAGGTGGCTGTGCCCGAACGATTGCAAAAAGCCCTGGAACGGGATAAACAGGCCGTCCGCATTTCGGCCGAATTTGAGGATTTTAAGGAATGGTTAATGAAGAAAGGATAAAAAGATAAAGGAAAAAGGAAAAAGGAATGTTATGACAAAAGACAAATGACAAAAGAAAAAAGATTAAAGATGAAAGAATTAATATAAATTATAAAAAAAATCCGCGCTAATCCGCCTGATCCGTACAATCCGTATCCAATTTAAATTTGCTAAAAATGAAACTTTTCGCAAACTTAGGTAATCTAACATCATGTGAATTAAAAAGAATATTTTGGTAACTAAACGCACATTAGGAGGAATAATGATTACAACGCAACAGATTTCCGATTTGCTGAATTACAAGAGTACCGACTATCCGGTTGTCAGTTTCTACATCAATACGGATTTGCGGCATACGACCATCGATAAAATTCGAATTGTAGCTAAGGATTTGATCAAGTCTCGCAGAGATGAAATCGAAAAAAGCGAATTGGGACACGATCAAAAAGAAGCCTTGAAAAAAGACTTTGAAAAAATTTTGGATTACGTCAATAATTTGATAGTTCAGGGAAATCAACGCGGTTTGGCTATTTTTTCAAATCGTGGCGGCCAATTTTGGCAAACCTTTTCCTTGCCCCAAAAAACCAAAAATGCAATTATTGTCGATCCCGATCCGTACGTTCGACCGCTATTGGGTATTTTAAATCAATACCATCGTTTCTGCTTTGCCATTGTGGATCGCAGAAAGGCCGAAGTTTACGAATATTACATGGGCGAGATTATGGATATTACCGAGCTCTTTTCCGCCGATGTACCGGGTAAGGTAAGGATCGCCGGTTGGTACGGCCTGGAAGAAAAACGGGTTATGCGTCATATTGATCATCATGCGCAGGAGCATTTTAAGCGCGTGGCTAATTTTCTTTTCCAATTGCATTCGGTGCGCAATTTCGATTACTTTATTTTGGGCGGACAGTCCGAATACCTGCCGGAATTCGAGCGTCATTTACATCCTTATGTAGCGGATCGGATTTGCGAACGCATCGATACGACGCCACATGCCTGGGATATCAATAAAATTAAATCGGTCATTCAGGAAACGGAAAGTCGTTTAAACAACGAACGCTACAATCAAATGGTGGATGAACTTATTACCGATGCCGGAAAGGGGAATCGGGCGGTTACGGGATTGGATGGTGTATTGAAAGCAGCCAATATCGGTAATATTCGCCTGCTTTTGATCGAAGAAGATGTCGTGCTGCCGGGACGCGAATGTTTTTCCTGCGGTTATTTGAGCAGGGACGAAGAGGTATGTCCGGTCTGCGGCGCGAAAACGGAACCGATGGATGATCTGTTTGATGAAATTGTGGAGAATACGGTAAACTACAACGGTTCTTTTTACCAGATTCCCAAAGGCACCAAATTGTCGGAGCATGGTGGTATCGGAGCGTTTCTGCGCTTTAATGCTTAGGAATGAACCAACATACCATATTTACTTTGAAAAATAGTATCGAAGTACAACCGGCGGAATATGGGGCCGGTTGTACTTTTTTGAAATCCCAAATCGTGACTTCAAATAGAAATGGCAATCAAAAATAATTATTTTTTAATCGATTGTGAAGCCGGAATTTTAAAAGCCCACTTTGTGCATCCCTTTCCTATTAATTTTCTCAATGCACGGATTGTAGCGCGGTCAATAGAATGGAAATGCGTCCGAAATAGGTCTCGTTGTTATAGTGCCATTGCTTGAATGTTCGGGCGTAACCGGCCGAGAATCGCATGAATTGTTCACCGAAAGATAACTGAAAACCGGCGGAGGCGACTTCTTTGGCCGCTTGGCTGCCAAGACGCGCATAATCGAAAAAAGCATCGATGGTGACGTTGCGGATAGCCAGAAAAATTAGCTTGTATGGTGTGGATTGCTTCAATAAATAACGAAATTCCAGCGCATTCCACAACAATTGATCGGCATCGATGTTTTCGCGCAGGGCGCGAATGGTGCGTGTGAACAAATATTCCCTTGGCATGTCAAATTCGTAATAGCGGTCCACTCCGACAATCTGGAAAGGAAGCAAATGCCCTTGTTGACGAATAAAACTCAAACGATCGACGAAGCCGAAAGCGTCGCTGAACAATTTGTTGGCTAGGGTAAGATTGGATTCGAACAAATGAAATTTGTAATTGGAATTAGGCATGGTATTGAAATAAAAAGCCTCTATTCCGATCGTGCGGCGCGGAATGGCCGATTCGCGTGCGGAGGGCAGATGGTAGTCAAACGAAAGACGAACGGACGGGCCCTGAAACCACACTTTTTTTACGGGATAAGGCGCATTCTTTTTAAAACGATGATCGAAATAGCTGTAAGCCAATTTACCGTCCACCTGCCAACGTTCGTTGCCATTTATTAACAAAATGCGACGCAAAGAAATATTCATCTGATGACGCGTACCTTCCGGGTGCGTTAAAATGACAGGGCCGTAATAAATGTACGTGGAGATATCCGTGTTCATCCATTTTAATTCGTGATTTATTAGAAAAACGGAACGATTGGGATGCAAGGGCGTGATCCAGAATCCGGCAGTGAGCAATTGACGCTGTAAAATTTCCGTCCAGACCGTGGAACCGTAAATACCGTACCCGTATTCTTTGTCATAAAAAGGCAAGGCGAAACTCATTAAATGTTCCATAGGGAAAAAGGGAAGACGTTTCCGACCCGGTTTTAAAGCGATTGCAGGGTGCGCCGGAATATGAAGCGTATCCGGCAAAAAAGGAGGCTTGTGCTGCCATTGTCCGTATCGGTTCGGCATGGGTAAACGGGATTGGGCCGGAAAATTTAAAACGGAATCCACCGGGATCGCAAAGAAACGAGCTTTGCCGTCCGCCTGGTAACGAAAGGCAATCAACGCATCATTCGCGGAGTCAGCGGCGCTTAACCAGTAAATAAATTGATCCGTCCAGCGGCTGACAACGGAATCGCGTTCAAGATCATACAAGGTAATACCGGGCTGTTGCTGGCGCACTTCGTTGAAGGCCAGATAACGATCACCCAAAGCGACCGGTGAGCGCGGAGCTTCAATATCGCCTTTTAAAACCGTAAGGTGTCGATTTTTCCAGACGCACAATTCGCGTTGTCCGTTTTGGTTTTGCCTTGTGAAAAACAAAGTGCCGTTTTTATCCGCCGTTAATTTTCCGATGGGTTGCTTACTTTTCAAAACGACTTCGGTTTGTCCGGTTCGGGGATCGAATTTCAGCAGCCGGGTTTCATTGGGCAAAACTTCCGCCAAATACAGGTGGCGGCCTTTGCCGAAGGTTCCGTAGCGGCTGCGCAAAGGTTTTAATATTTTTTGAGAATGCTTCGATTGCCGATCGAACAGCCGCCATTGAAATCGCAAAGCTATTTGATCCGCTTCAACGGAGTAGTAGGGTTCGCCGTAAGCGATGAAACGATGATCCCGGCTCAGACACACCTGCGTCCTCAAACGATCGGAAAGTTTTTGCAGAATTTGCGTTTGGCCGTTTTTGATTTGTACGATTTGCAGGGAAATATCTTTGTCCGCAGAGGTTGTTTTGCCCGCCACCAAGTACAGGGAATCTTTTTGCGAAAGCGGGAAAATGGCGGTCGGCTGATCGATGAACGACGGCAATTTTTCAGGGAAGCGGGCCACCGGCAAATCGGCTAAAAAATCACCGTAATACAAAACGGCGTAGCGGACAAAGTCCGGAAACAAATCGTTGACATTTTTTTTGAATACGGCTTTAAACGCCTTGTCAAAATCGTAATACCAGGCGTTTGGCTCGTAGCGCATTAAGCGAATTAGGGCGGAATCTCCGTAAGTAAAACTTAGGTAACGAATAAAGGAGTTGGCCGAAGGATAGAGAAGCCGACTGCTCAGGGCCGAAGCATTCAGTTGACCGCTCAGCACGGCGCGCTTAACATAGTAATCGCCTCGAAACAAATTCCAGCTTTCGGCAAAATATTGGGCAATGCCTTCAAAAAACCAACGCGGGGTGGTGGCAAGGGAAGCTTCACCCAAAAAACTCAATTTGCGATGCAATGCTTTGAAAGTGACCCAATGGGTCAGTTCGTGCGTGAGCACCAGATGGTACCAAGACTTTTGTTCGCTCCAGAAGGGCATGTACATGGAAGACAAAGCGTAAATAACCACACTATTCCCGAGAGCGTAACCGTTGGAAATGTCGGGTTTGTCGGTTAAAATAATACGGGCTTTGGGAAGACGAGCGATTTGCCGATCGGTAAAGCCGTGCAAATGCGCCAAACGGGGAATTTCGGCCTCGGCAATGGCTAACAGAGAAAGAGCCAAACTGTCGTAAGGGGCTTCATATTCAACGTAAGCATAATGACCGGTTACTTTTTGCCATTGCGCGGCGAATGATTCAATGGGTGAGATCAATGAAATGATTGCCAAAAGGAGAATAAATTTTTTCATAAATCAAGGTTCCCTGAAAATAAAAACGGTGAAAAACTTCGGTTCTAAATTTTAAAACATGACATTGCGCGTTTTCTTTTTGACCCACCCCCGGTCTCTCCCTGCTAATGCCCCGATGCTCGGGATTTTCAACATGGAGGGATGCCACTTTA
>JALWEA010000439.1:8064-8661 GCA_027039465.1 Calditrichia bacterium
CCATTTGGCGAGCTATTGAGTTGAAAGCGTTTTTTGCCCAATAATGTGAAAAATTACATCCGATTGCCGTACCAGTTCCAAGTTCCCAGTTACCATTTACTTTACCAACCAACATTCAGGTCGAAGTTCTGCGGTTAGGAATGAGACCCAGTTCAAATTTTCGTTAAAGTTAATGTTGATGATTTTATCAAGCAACCGGGTTGCAAAAAATATTGAGCTTGGCAATTACATCCGTTACATTATTATCGTAAAGGCGGGGTCAAGCTTTAAACGGAGGAAAGTGCCATGCAGGTTAAAGACGATTTTACGAAGGAAAAAATCATTCGACTTTTTATTTTCGGCTTAGCCATGGCCTATCTCGAAGCGGCGGTGGTGGTGTATTTGCGCTTATTGTATTACCCGCACGGTTTTCATTTTCCTTTAAAAATCATTCCCACAAATGTGGCCGTTGTTGAGCTTGGGCGTGAATTGGCCACTTTGATTATGCTTTGGTTTGTCGCCTCTTTGCTGAATGCCCGTTTCCGCGTGCGTTTTGTGGCATTTTTGTTTTTGTTTGGCGTTTGGGATTTGTTTTATTACTTCTGGCTTACGGTATTG
>JALWEA010000440.1 GCA_027039465.1 Calditrichia bacterium
AAAGCGGCACTCCTTTTGACGGGCTCACCCTGCATTTTGACGACGGAACCCACGGAACTTATGATGTAAAGTACCCGGATGTAATCAAACCGCTTAACGGTTCATCGGAAGGCTTCACTTATGATAACGGCGGAGCGGCCGGTATTTATTTTACAGGTACATTTCCCGGCGGAAGCAAAGAGACCAAATTGGTTTACATGGCCTTTCCGTTTGAAACCATTTACACGGAATCGGAACGTAATGCTTTAATGGATAAAATCGTAGATTATTTTGGTTTGAACCATCTTTCGGCAATCCGCGGGAATAAAAATTTTGTAGCCAATCGATTTGAATTGATCGGAAATTATCCCAATCCCTTTAACAATCAAACAGTCATTCGATTCCGAACATCCAGGGCGGGAAAATTGACCGTGCAAATCTATAACACATTGGGACAAAATATATTCTCAAAAACATTGCACGTTAAAACGGCCGGATCGCATAAATTCCATTTTAACGGCAACCGGTTACCAAGCGGCTTATACCCGTACCGTTTATTATTTGAAGCCGGAAAGAAACGCCAAATTCAAAACGGCAAAATGATTTTATTAAAATGATATGAATGAATTGGCACGGCAACCGTACTTCGATACATCTCGATTCTACCGGATTTGTAGGGGCGAAGCATTTCCCTAACTGATAAAGGAGCTATCGATATTTTTGATTGCACAACGATAAATTCTTTAAGTTTGCAGTGTCTTGTCGTAAATTTTTCGCCCTTACCTTGAACATCCCAAGACAACAGACAGAATTGTATCGAGGACGGACACGCCGCCGGCTGCGCAAACAATGATTTACGATTAACGAATATACGGATAACGAATAACGTCTTACCCCTTCAACTAATTCCAAGTTCCCGGTTCCCAACATCCCAATCATTTTTTTGTTTTTTTGTAAATGAATCGTATCTTATTTAATTTACGTATTTAAAATAAAAACAAGGATACATTTTAAAGCCGATGGGACAGACCTGGAAAATTGTCGATCTCTTAAAAACCGTTTCCGAATTTTTGGATGAAAAAGGTATTGAAAACCCACGGTTAAATGCCGAATTACTTTTAGGTAAGGTACTGAATTTAAATCGCGTAAACCTTTATGTCCAATTCGAACGACCGCTAAGCCGGCAAGAATTGGATGAATATCGCGAACTGGTTCGGCGACGCGCGCGGCATGAGCCGTTGCAATATCTTTTAGGTGAAACGGAATTTATGGGATTGCCTTTTAAGGTGCGTAGCGGAGTTCTTATTCCTCGTCCGGAAACGGAAATTTTAGTCGAGGAAACATTAAAGCTAAAAGATGCGTTAGAGAAACCTGAGCCGCTTATTGTGGATGTGGGCAGCGGCACGGGCTGTATCGCCATCAGTTTGGCAAAGTACTGGCCGGAAAGTAAAATCTATGCTACGGACATTTCTCAAACGGCGCTTGAATTGATTCGGGAAAATGCAGATTTGAATCGGGTAACCGGGAACATCCGCATCATAGAACATGATATTTTCACCCAATGGGATGTAAACCTTCCACAGGCTATGGATATTTTAATTTCCAATCCGCCTTACATTACACTACGTGAAATGGATCAATTGCCCGAAGAAATTCGACGCTTTGAACCGGGAATGGCTTTAACCGATCAAAGCGACGGATTGCGTTTTTACGAGCGTTTTTTTGAATTAATTAAAAACCATCAGGTTCGGCCAAAATATTTGATGCTGGAACTAAGCGGTACACAGCACGAACAAATTATTGAACAATCAAAACATTATGGTTTAAAAAATACGGAAGTTATTCCCGATTTAAACCACATTAATCGCGTATTAAAAATAAAGGTAGATGAATGACTACAAAAAAAATTAACAAATTTAAAAATGCCATATTAACATTTTTGAAAAAAAGCCCTGAAATTGTCTTTAGCAAAAAAGATATCAGTCATGCATTAAGTGTGCACAAATCCGACTATCATTTGTTTCAGGAAGCATTACAGGATTTGGTAAAAGAACACAAAATTGTACACGTTAAGAAAAAGCAATACACTTTGGCCAGAACTGCTCAACGTTACATCGGTGAATTGCGCACAACCCGCGCCGGTTTTGGCTTTGTGAATATGGAAAACGAAGATTTTGAAATCTTTGTCGCTCAACCCAATTTAAATACGGCATTTGACCGTGATATTGTGGAAGTGCAATTATATGCCGCAACACGCGGTAAACGATTGGAAGGATTTGTTCGCCGCGTTGTGGAACGCTTTCGCAAGCAAATTGTCGGTACGTATCACAAAACGCCTTATTACAGTTATGTGGTTCCCGACGATCCTAAAATTTACCGTGATATTTTAGTGCCCGAAAATCGTGCGCTCAATGCCAAAGACGGTCAAAAAGTAATTGTTTCCTTTGATCGCTGGGAAAAGAATCAGCACAATCCGGAAGGAACCGTTATCGAGGTGCTTGGTGATGTGGGCACGCCCGGTTTGGATATTATTTCCATTGCTTATTCTTACAACTTGCCGGTTCGTTTTCCAAAAGAAGTTGAAAAGGCGGCGCAAAAGATTCCGGCCAAATTAACGGCTACGGATCTCAAAGGACGTAAAGATTTGCGCAATTTGGTATGCTTTACCATTGATCCGGCTGACGCCAAAGATTTTGATGACGCCGTTTCATTGGAAAAATTGCCCAACGGTAATTGGCAGTTGGGTGTGCACATCGCCGACGTCAGCCATTATGTCCAACCCGATACCGTTTT
>JALWEA010000441.1 GCA_027039465.1 Calditrichia bacterium
TACCTCATTCCTTTTGAAATTGCTTCCGTTTTGTTATTGGGTGCATTAATCGGAGCTGTTTATCTTGCACGTGCGGAGGACAAAGAAAAATGAACACACTTATGCCATATTTGATCATCGGCGCCATTGTTTTTACCCTTGGAATTTTCACGATTATTTACAAGAAAAATGCCGTGGGTATTTTGATGGGCGTGGAATTGGTGCTGAATTCCGTTAATATTAATTTTATTGCCTTTGCCAAATTTGTGGACAAAGGCATTAACGGACAGGTTGTTGCCATTTTTATTATTATTTTGGCTGCTGCCGAGGCGGCTATTGCTCTGGCTATTATTCTCAATATTTACAGAACCAAAGCTACGGTTGATGTGACTGAATTGAATGAAATGAAAAACTAATAAAGCGATTGCAGGAGAAAATATGATAACGCTTGCGCTTTATATCTGGTTAGTGCCACTTCTGGCGTTTGGAATCCAAATATTTTTCGGGAAACGACTTCCTCGTAAAGGCGACTGGGTTTCCGTCGGTGCGATCGGCATCTCGTTCTTTCTTACGCTGATTATGTTCGTTCGCATGTTACTGAACTATTCTCCCGACTATGCCGTGCATGCTTCCGTTCCCTGGATCAACGTCGGAACATTTAAAATTGCCATGGGAATTTATCTAGACAACCTGGCTATTACCATGGCTATGGCTGTGACCACGGTAAGCTTCGTGGTGCACATTTACTCGATCGGTTACATGGAAGGCGATCCGCGCTACAGTCGCTTTTTTGCCTATCTCTCTTTGTTCAGTTTTTCCATGTTGGGATTGATTTTCTTCGATAATTTGTTCGGCATTTTCATGATGTGGGAATTGGTGGGCTTATGTTCCTACCTGCTCATCGGTTTTTATTTTGAAAAGAAATCGGCTTCCGATGCCGGTAAAAAGGCCTTTATCACCAACCGCGTCGGCGACTGGGGCTTTTTAATCGGTTTGCTGATTGTGTTCACAACGCTCGGTACGTTTACCATTACCGATATTCACACGTTGGTAGCACAAGGTAAACTGACCGGCGGATTGCTGACGGCAGCCGGAATTTTACTGTTTGCAGGCGCAGTCGGTAAATCGGCCCAGTTCCCGTTGCATGTTTGGCTGCCGGACGCCATGGAAGGTCCCACCCCGGTCAGCGCCTTAATCCACGCTGCAACCATGGTGGCGGCCGGTGTTTACCTGATGGCGCGTATCTCCTTCATGCTTTCGTTCGACGCCATGTTGGTGGTTGCTTACATCGGCGGATTTACGGCGTTTTTTGCAGCCACCATCGCCATTACCCAGAACGATATTAAACGCGTACTAGCCTACTCCACCATCAGTCAGTTGGGTTACATGATTATGGCCATCGGCGTAGGCGCTTATCAGGCCGGATTTTTCCACCTGGTTACGCATGCCATGTTTAAAGCGGGTTTGTTCCTGGGTTCCGGTTCGGTAATTCACGCCATGCATCATGCCATGCACAAAACCGGTGTGGAAGAAGACCCCAACGATATTCGTTTGATGGGAGGTTTCCGGCACAAAATGCCGATTACCTACTACACGTTTCTGATTTTCTCATTAGCTCTTTCCGGAATTCCGTTCTTTAGCGGTTTCCTTAGCAAAGACGCTATTTTGGGCGGAACCTTGGCCTTTGCCATGGCACAATCCAATCCCATTCATTATCTGTTGCCGACTTTCGGATTCCTGGCAGCCATTATCACGGCCTTTTACATGTTCCGTCTCATCATTAAAACATTTTTCGGCGAACCCAAACGTCCGGATTTATACGAACACATTCATGAAAGTCCCAAAGTAATGACCGGGCCGTTGATCACGCTGGCTACTTTAAGCATCTGGATTTTCTTCACGTTGCCGTCCATCAGTCCGTTCGGCTCGGAAAATAGCTGGTATTATCACTTGGTTAAAAAACCGGAATCGGCCGTCAGCGTTCAATTGGGACATCCCGTTTTGGAAATTCCCGAACATATTGAACATTCGGCTCATGTAAACGGTATGATGATTTCCATTATCTTTGCCTTAACCGGTATCTTGTTGGCTTACATGTTTTACTACTGGAAAAAATGGGATGTGGAGGCCTTTACCAATAAAATCCGACCGCTGTACGATTTATCTTACCACAAGTACTACATTGATGAAATTTACAACGCTACGCTTGTGCGAGGGCTTTTGTTGTGGAATAATATTCTGGCCTGGTTTGATGCGCACATCATCGACGGATTGGTGAACGGTGCGGCTTTTGTAACCCGCCATGTCTCCCGTTTGAGCGGTATTTTCGATTTGGGATTTGTGGACGGATTGGTAAATGCCGTGGCCGACTTAACACGCGATACGGGTCAATTATTACGTAAAGTGCAAACCGGTCAATTGCAATTTTACATCTTCGGCGCTTTAGCCGGCTTGGTGTTAATTATTATCGGAACGTTAATGTAATTCACATAGAAATAATTAAATTAGATTTGGAATGAGATAAATAGGAGTCAGGTTCATGGGAATGATTAGTCTTGTTACGTTTATACCAATTTTTGGTCTCTTAATCGTTCTTCTTATCCCAAAACAGAATGAAAAAGCGATTAAATGGTTTTCCGCAATCGTTGCCTTTATTCCCTTCTTAATTGCAACCTACATGTGGACTCAGTTTAATTATTCCCTTAGCGGAATAAACAACGAAATGCAGTTTCAGTTTGTGGAGCATGCCAAATGGATTCCGTCGCTCCATATCGAATATTTTGTCGGCCTTGACGGATTGAGTTTCCCCATGTTCTGGTTGACCACTTTGCTAAGTTTCTTGGCTATTGTGGCTTCATTTGGCATTAATAAATCGGTTAAAGGCTACTTTGCGTTGTTCCTGCTTTTGGAAACGGGAATGTTGGGCGTTTTCGTTGCGCTGGATTTCTTCCTGTTCTATGTTTTCTGGGAAGTGATGCTACTGCCGATGTACTTCCTTATCGGAATTTGGGGCGGTCCTCGCCGCGAATATGCCGCCATTAAGTTCTTCCTGTACACATTGCTCGGTTCAGTGCTCATGTTGGTGGTCATGTTGGCTCTGTACTTCAATGTCAAAGATCCGGTAACAGGCCAGCACACGTTTAACATGTTACACATGATGAATCAGAGCAATCACTCAGGCTGGCTGCTCGGCCTTGATGTTCGTTACTGGTTGTACATTCTGCTGTTCATCGGATTTGCCATTAAAGTACCGGTTTTTCCGTTCCACACATGGTTGCCCGATGCACACGTTGAAGCGCCCACGGCCATCAGTGTTATTCTTGCCGGTATTTTGTTGAAGATGGGTACCTACGGTATGTTGCGCATCAGTTACCCGATCTTCCCGGATATTGCCGTTAAGACGGCGAATTGGTTGGCCATTCTGGGTGTAATTAACATTCTCTACGGCGCGTTTGTGGCCATGGCTCAAAAAGATCTTAAAAAATTGGTGGCTTATTCCAGTGTTTCGCACATGGGATTTGTGCTGTTAGGCATGGCTGCCATGACTGACGCCAGCATCCACGGCGCCATTTTCCAGATGTTCAGTCACGGTATGATCACTGCCATGCTCTTCTTGATTGTGGGTGTTATTTACGACCGCGCCCATCATCGTCAAATCGATGGTTTTGGCGGATTGGCCGTTAGCATGCCGATTTATGCAGGTGTTGCGGCTCTAGCCTTTTTTGCGGCCATGGGCTTGCCCGGTATGACCGGTTTTATCGCCGAAGCCAGCGTATTTATCGGTTCGTTCGGCGTTTATCGCACTTTAACGATTCTGGCGGCCCTGGGTATCGTGATTACCGCCTCGTACGTGTTGTGGACGGTACAGCGTGTGTTCCTCGGTAAATTAAATCCCAAATACGAACACATTGCCGAAATTAACGGCCGCGAATTGTTTACCTTAGTTCCGTTGGGCATCCTGGTTATTTTCTTCGGTATTTATCCGATGCCCGTTTTACATTTGATGCGTTCTTCGTTAATTCACTTAATTGCCTTAATGCACTAACTGTGGTTGGTTAAGAGGAAAATAGACCTATGGATAACTTGAGTAGTATATCGTATTTCATACCGGAACTATTTTTAAGTGCTGCAATTTTGGTTCTGTTGATCATTGATTTGCTGCTGAAAAAAGAGCAGAAAATCTGGACGGGAATTCTATCGGCTGCAGCCTTGATAATAAGCGTATTTTTTATCTTTCGGCAATACCAGCTTCCGGTAACCGATATTTTTTACGGCATGCTGGTAGCGGATTCCATGGCAGTGCTCATTAAACTGATCGCTGCTATCTCTTCTACCGTCATCATTTTGTTCTCGCTGCCCTACGTTCAGGAAAAATCCGAATATTACATTCTGATTTTAATCGCAACCCTGGGCATGTTTTTGATGGCTGCCGTGAATGACATCTTAATGATTATTATTTCGATGGAATTGGTTGGCTTGATGTCCTATGTTTTAACCGGATTCACCAAACGCAATCCCAAATCGGACGAGGCATCCTTAAAGTACATTTTGTACGCAGCCACGAGTACCGGTGTGATGGCCTTTGGTTTTTCCTACCTTTATGGCATGACCGGACAAACCAATCTGATTAAAATTCAACAGGCGCTAATGACCAATCCGCCGAATCAGGCCGCCTTCTTCATTGCGATCGTGCTAATCCTGGCCGGTTTGGGCTATAAGATTTCCATGGTGCCTTTCCATTTTTGGCTGCCGGATGTTTACGAAGGTGCGCCAACGCCCATCACCGCTTTCCTTTCGGTAGGACCCAAAGCCGCCGGTTTAGCCGTGATGATTCGCTTTTTGATTACGGTTGTGGCGCATCCCATGGGCGCTTCCGTGAACGCTTTCACGCAAAACTTGCAGATTCACATCCCGATGCTTATTGCGGTTTTGGCCGTGGCTACCATGACCTTCGGAAACACGGTTGCCTTGCGCCAAACCAATATCAAACGATTGATGGCCTACTCTTCCATTGCCCATGCCGGTTACATGATTATGGCCATGGTGGTTTTTAACGCTCAGGGTTTTCACGCCATTCTTTTTTACCTGGTCATTTACATGATCATGAATTTCGGCGCATTCTGGGTAATTATCAGCATGACCGACAAATTGGGCAGCGATGAAATTTCCGCTTTTAAGGGATTGGGCTATCGCTCGCCTTACGCCGCGGTTTCGTTGGCCATCTTCCTGTTCTCATTAACCGGCTTACCGCCGCTGGCCGGATTTATCGGCAAAGTGTATCTGTTTGCCTCGGTCATTAAAGGCGGCTGGTACATCTTAGCCGTGTTGGGCGTTTTGAACAGCGTGATTTCTCTTTACTACTATGCCAATGTGGTTCGGGTTATGTTTTTGGAAACAGCACCCGTGCAGGAAGCCGTGCCCACGACTTTTTACGACAAACTGATGGTTACTCTGCTTTTGGCTCCTACGCTGCTCTTCGGCGTTTACTGGAGTCCCGTATTGAAACTGACTTCTATTTCGTTTAATATCTTTCATTAAGATAAATTGCTTTTAACGGCAAAAGCCTGTGTCCGTTCGGATGCAGGCTTTTTTTTGTTTGGTTTTTAATTTGGCGGAAACGCTCTTATTGTTTTTCGTGTATGCGTTATTCGGAAGGTGCTGTTTGCACAATTCGTGACGCGTCCGGTTTTTGAGTGATTCTGCCGGATTTGTAGGGGCGAAGCATTTTCCTAACAAATAAAGGAAGAATCGATACTTTTGGTTGCACAAGGTTAAATTTTTTAAGTTTGCAGCGTTTTGACGGAAATGCTTCGCCCTTACTTCGGACATCGCAAGATGAAAGGCAGAATCGTATCGAGGGATGGACGCGCCATTAAAATGTCAATATCAATAGTAGTAGGAATAAAACGACAAGGAAACTCTTATTCGGTAGATTGAAATGGTTTGTTAATTCCGTTTTAGAACCCATCCACTACCCTTCCATTTTAGCAAAGGGAAGGGTGCCACTTTAGAAGTGGTTGTTTGTTGATTGTTGAATTGAAGTAATTTCGTACTCAATAATGCGCAAGATCGTGGTAGAATGCCAAGGAATTCCGCGAACTTGTAAGAATAAAACGACTGGTTGGCGGAACTTTTCAGCATACGGGGGATTTTTTAGGTCGAGAATCGTTAGCCCCGGACTTTAGGCTGGAGATTAAAGGTAATAAAAATTTTAATACATCAGGACGTTTACGTCCTTTAAAAGTAAATTGTGGTTTTAACCACCCTAAAGGGTGGAAAAATTTTTGGTGTACATTTTGTCCCCAGCGTAAACGCTGGGGCTAATGTATAAATAACAAATGGAGTGTCATTCCGAGGAACTGAACCATGGCATGCGCCACGGATTATTAAGATAGTGACATGAATTAATTGGGAATTAGGAACTGGGAACTTGGAACTGGTACAGCGTCCGGTTCCCGAGTAGCCCGCCTCAGGCGGGCGTATCGAGGGACGGACGCCGCCACAACATGTCAATAGTAGTAGTGAGACGACGAGGAATCCCTTGTTCGTCAGATTTAACGCGCTTGCGAATTCTTGTTTTGCGACCCATCCCCGCCCTTCCCTACGAATCGTCCCGATGCTCGGGATTTTCAATACGGAAGGGTGCCACCTTAGGAGTAGAAATTTTTTGAATTGTTGAATTGAAGCGGTTGTTTACCCGCCAGTGTGCAGTATTTTGTCCGGTAGCGAGTAACTGCGGTGGAACAAGAAATTGCTTCTATCCGTGCTGCTTTGGATGGGATTGCTTCACTCTCCCGCTCGCAGGCTCGCGGGATCGTTCGCAATGACAGGCCTTAACGAATAACGATTTCTCTTTTTCCAATCCCCCTTGCTTTTCTCCCACAATTTATTAAACTATGGTGTACGTTTGTTTACTGTTAAAAAGGCGTGTCATTCCGAATTCCCGATTCTCGGGATGAGGAATCCCTAACACTTTAAAAGGGATTCTTCGTCGTCCCGGACCGATGCTCGGGATTCCTTAGAATGACACCGGTAATTAGAGGACAAAGAATACGATGAGCGATTTTGTTCACCTGCATACGCACAGTTATTACAGTTTGTTAGATGACGTGCCTTTGTCCGACGAGATAATTTCGGGCACAGAGCAAAGGATTAAAAAAAAAATTAGTTGAAAAAAAAATAAAATTAAATTAAAATAAACAAAGCCACTGAAATTATTCAGTGGCTTGTTAAAACTACCCGTTGTTTAGGGATGGATTTCGTTGCCAGCGAATCGAGAACTAAATGGACGGGTAGTTTTATTTTGTTAGAATCATTTTTTTGATTGAAACGTAATTCTTTGCTTTTAAACGATAAATGTAAATTCCCGAAGGTAATGAAGAACCGTCAAATGGAAACTGATATTTCCCTGCATCCAAAAATCCTTTAAAAATTCGTTTGACAAACTGACCGTTAATATTCAGCACGACAAGGGAAACGAAAGATTCTTTAGGTAAATCCAACCGAATTTTTGTGATAGGATTAAAAGGATTCGGATAATTCTGATAAAGTTTGTATTCTTTCGGCGTGGTTTGATTGTCCGAAGGGTTTTGTACCATTCTTTTACCTAAATATCCATGAATGCCTACCTGATCTGACGCATCGGACAGATTACCGTACCAATCTTCCGCTTTTACACAATATTCAATATCCGTACCGCTTTGAGAAACTTCAACGTCTTCATCAACAAAAGAAGTACCGTAAACAATAAAATTATCCGGATCATGGTTTAAGCGATAAACTCGGTAGCGACGTAAATCCGCCTCGGGATTGGCATCCCATTGCAACAAAGGATGGTCATTTTCGTTGGGTGAAATACTGACATTTCTTGGAGCGATTGGAGGGTAGTCACATTGTTTAAGATAAATGGTTTCATCATCGCTGTCGTTCCAGATTACATAAATGTCGTTACCGTTTGCAGCTATCTGTTGAGAATACCAAGCATCGGCATGACTTAATGATACGGGACTTGACCAAACGCCGTTATTCCAATTCCTGTAAACAAGGTCATTGTTGTCATTATCATATAAAATATGCAATATATCATTTTCCGTAACTGCCGCATCAATCATGTGATCGTCGGGATCGGAATAATAATAAATTTGTGTTCCTGTTGAAGGCCAGGTTGAAGCCCCAAAATCTTTATTTTTATAATATAAACTAGCGTACCATTGTCCCCAGCCTTGAACAAAATCATAGTAAAATAGATGCAATTTGGAACTTGTTGCAATAACCTTACTACACATCGCATCGTCAAATCCTTGAATTGGATTTTGCCAGGTTGAATTATATTTATCCCTTGTTTCTGTAATACCTCTATTATATGAAGGAAGGCTGGATGTACCTTGAGTATAAGCCACATGCACGCGATTTGATGATGTGGTTACGCTGGGAAATCCACCTTGATCATCGGCATTATCTGTAACCTTTTTAGAGTCAATCCAATAATTCTGTTTATGAGGTAACCGTCTATAATATGTATCATATCTGTCCAATTGATTATTATATTCAGAATAAGTTAAATGAAGCCCATTCCCATCACTCCACAGATCTATACCATTGCTTTGAGAATAACTCATTGTAATATTTTGCATATTACTCCAGGTTTGTCCAGCATTGTTTGAGCGTTTTGTGTAAATTTTATTTCCGTTTTTGTAGGAAATGTAAATATAACCTCCATAACCGCTGATTTTAGCAAAACGCGCATCTTCATTCAACCCTGTCGCAATAGTATTTGAACGTATCAAATTTCCATTATAAGAAAACAAACGATATACAAGCGTATTCCCGTTAAAAGTCAAAACATGATTCCCATCCTTGTTAGTGTAGAGATCCAGACGGTGGGAAGTACTTACTTCGACATCCAGATCAATAGTCGCTTTCCATGTCTGGCTAAAAAGAAAAAAAGGAAATATAAGGGCAAAAATAAAAATTTTGGTACTCATTTTCTAATCTCCTCTTTTTACCTGATTAATAGCATTTTTTTTGTAAGAGAATAGTTACAAGATTTTAAACTATACAAGTAAACGCCACTACTCACCTCCTTTCCATGTTTATCTTTACAATTCCAAATAACACGGTGCACGCCCGCATTGAAAACCTGATGATCAACAAGCTTTATCACCTCCTTTCCATTAATATTATAAATAAATAGATTTATTATGAAAGTTTGGTTGATCGAAAAACTGATGATTGTTTTATTATTAAATGGATTGGGATAATTTTGTTCTAATTTGAAATTTTTTATAATTTTATAATGATTCCTAGAAATATTTGTTAAAAAATTATTAGTATATATATAAGTATTAAATTCTGGCAAATTTTTAATATCATGGGTACTTATTAATAAGTTAGGCCTACCGTCATTAAATAAATCATAAATATTTACGCTTTGAATTTCCTGCCAAAGATTTTCCCACCAGTCATAATAATGCAAGCGAAAATGATCTCTTTCCCATATTAGGATTACCACAGAACCGGCAAAAGCAAAAACAAGATCATCGATGCCATCCGCATTCACATCATAACTGTATAATTCCGTGGTTCCTAAAACATCGGTACCCGATAGAAAAAACGTATATTTTTTGTAGTAATGATTATTACCATCCGCTTCAAACCAATAAACTTTTGTACCCCCTACGCCATTATAATAACTGGAACCGCCTAAAAAGAATTCGATTTTACCGTTGTGGTCTATATCATTGGTTGCACAAGTTAGGTAGGCATTAGGTGTGGAAATGGTATCGCTAAAAACCAGGTCATAGGCATCATTGCCTTGATTTTCAAAAACATAAACATCGCCGTCAATACTACCGGTGGCAAATTCTTTAAACCCATCGCCGTCAAAATCGCCGACGCTAAAACCGGAAACACGCCATTCCGGCGGACTATAGCGGAATTTTTGAACAAAATTGTGTACTGTCGAATCGTACTCCGCAACATAGACTTTATTACCATCCGGTGGCAAAGTATCATCTCCTACATAAATAATATCCGTAATACCATCATTATCCATATCAACAAATGTTTCGGAACCTACTTCACCAGTCCCCGTCCACATACGATATTTGAACTGTAATGAATCGGGATAATTATTTATTGTTGTGTTTTCATAAGTTTGAAATTCTCCAAGCGCATTCTTAAAATTTAATTCGTTTAAACCATCTTTATCAACATCTGTTTCTGCTAATACATTTACAATCGAATCATGCCTTACATATTTTTTTTGTAAAACAAACGTTGAATCCGACTGCAATTCCATTATGGCACAATTAGCGAGTCCGGAATCTTCTTTTTCTTTATAAGTACTGCCTACAATATCAATTAATCTATTATTATTTAGATCATTAATTACAAGTGGATATCCTACTACCCCGGAAACTTCTATTTTATCAAAAAACCGATATTTATTTTTGAACAGGTTCGTATCGGTGTTTATTAAATCAAAAAATTGCATTTTGGAAGAAAGCGTTTTAGATAGAGATTCCTGATCTGTAATATTAATGTATTTAAATGTTTTTGTTAACCGATTTTCAATTTTAAGAATACCAGTATCCATTTTACTTATTTCATAACGTTCATTAAGATGTCTGTTTTTAACTTCCGCTTTCCAATCGGCATTTAATGAACTTATTAAAATCAATAAATTGAGGACAAAAAGAAAAAATACGGAAATAAAGCGCATTTTATTCTCCTGATATTTGTTTTTTTTCCAGATTAAACAAATCGTCCATGGTAAATAATTCATATCCTGAGGCAAACAAAAATTAATAAATAATTTTCCAAACTTCAACACCTAATTCTTTTTTTTTTTTTGAAATTAACTCAATTTTTAGGCATTTCATTATTCGCAGACTTTACTTGCATTTTTAATACAATTTATTAAATTATAGTGTACGTTTGTATACTATAAAAAGGCGTGTCATTCCGAATCTTTGCTTTAGCGGGGTGAGGAATCCCTAACACTTTAATAGGGATTCTTCGCTGTACTACTACTATTGACATATTGTGACGCGTCCGTCCCTCGATACGCCCCGATTCTCGGGACTACTCGGGAACCGGACGCGAACAAAGGCAACCGGTTGTCGAGTAGAGACCGCGCCAGCGGGATCGTATCGAGACACGGTTGCCACACCAGTTCCCAGTTCCTAATTCCAAATTAATCAATGTCACGGCCTTAGAATGACACTAGTAATTAGAGGACAAAGAATACGATGAGCAGTTTTGTTCACCTGCATACGCACAGTTATTACAGTTTGTTAGACGGTGTGCCTTCGCCGGAAGAGTTGGTTATCGCTGCCAAAAAAGCGGGTATGAAAGCCCTAGCCTTAACCGACCACAACGCTTTGTACGGCGCGGTTGAATTCTACCAAAAGGCAAAAGATTACGGCCTTAAGCCGATCATCGGCGCCGAGCTGACCATGTCCGACGGTTTTAACTTGCTATTTTTGGTGCAAAACGATCAGGGCTACCGCAATTTGTGTCAGCTCATTTCCATTGGTCGGCTGCGCGGCGGACATGGCAAATTCAAACTTACCTACAATGATTTAAAACCTTTAACCGAAGGCTTAATCGTCCTTTCCGGCGGGCACAAAGGCAAAATTAACCACCTGCTCGGCAAACGGCAGATCGATCAGGCCTTGCTGGAAGTGCAACGCATGAAAAATCTGTTCGGTCAAAATTTTTACCTGGAAATGCAACGCTTTTCAAATCAGGATTTGTTGGTAAATCTGCGCTTGCGGGACGTCGCCGCCGAAACCAAAACCGAATTGGCGGCTACTAACGACGTGCACTTTGTACAAAGCAGCGACTGGTACCTGCGCCGCATTCTGCACGCCATTGACGCCAACACCACGCTGGAACAAATCCAATCCGCCGGGACGGCGCAGCAGTATTTGAAATCGCCCAAAGAAATGGATGCCCTGTTCAAAGCCTTCCCGCGCGCTTTGGCCAACACGCAAAAAATCGCCGCTCAGTGCCAATTTGAATTCCAATTGGGCAAGCCCGTCTTCCCTTCCATTGAAATTCCCGAAGGCGAGAGCAGCTTTTCCTATTTGTGGAAAAAATGCTTTCAGGGCGCCGGCGAGCGCTACCGTCCTCTGACATCTCAGGTCATCAAACGCCTGGAATTCGAGCTGGAAACCATTCATCAATTGGGTTTTGCCGAATATTTTTTGATCGTTAAAGACATTGTGGATTACTGTCGGCGTGAACACATCCCTTGCGTGGGACGCGGTTCGGCGGCCGATAGTTTGGTTGCTTACGTGCTGGGCATTACGCAGGTGGATCCCATCCGCCACAATCTGTACTTTGAGCGCTTTCTCAATCCTCAGCGCAGCGACCCGCCGGACATCGATTTGGACATCTGCTGGAAAAACCGCGACCGCGTGCTTAAATACGTGTACGAACGCTTTGGTAACGAACGCACGGCCATGATCTGCACCTTTAACACTTTTCAGAACCGCTCCGCCCTGCGGGATGTGGCTAAGGCTTACGGCCTGCCCGAGGATGAAATCGCCAAAATTACCAAGTACCTGCCACACAAGCACATTGATCAAATCGAAGAAGCCGTCAATACCCTGCCCGAGCTGAAGGAGCTGCGCTACAATTTGACCATGTACGAAGAAATCATGCGCATTGCGCGGCGCATTGCCGATTTTCCGCGTCACTTATCCATCCATCCGGGCGGGGTGATCATTGCGCCGGAGCAAATCACGCACCACGTGCCATTGGAAGTAGCCGGTAAGGAGATTGTCATTTCGCAGTACGACATGTATTCCATCGAAAAATTAGGCCTGGTTAAAATGGATTTGCTGGGCGTGCGTTCGCTGAGCGTCATCACCGATTGTCTGAAGGCGGTGAAGGAACGGCACGGCAACGACTTGCAACAGTTGAAGGCGCAACTGCTGCTTAAAAAGAGCGAAGAGCTGTCGCCGCTGGATTTGCGTACCATTCCCGAGGACGATCCCGAGGTAACGGCTTTTATCCGTTCCGGGCAGACCATGGGCTGTTTTCAACTGGAAAGTCCGGCCATGCGCGGCCTGCTCAAAAAAATGCGCATCGAGAGCGTGGACGACGTGATTACGGCCGTGGCTTTGATTCGTCCGGGAGCTTCGGGCAGCGGCATGAAAGAGGTGTACATCAAACGGCGCGCCGGATTGGAGAAAACCGCTTACGTGCATCCGGCGCTGGAAGAGCCGCTCAAAGAAACCTACGGCATCATTATTTATCAGGAGCAGGTGCTCAAGGTAGCGCATGCCGTGGCCGGACTGTCGCTGAGTCAGGCCGATATTTTACGCCGGGCAATGACCAAATCGCGCAACAAGAAAGAATTCTTAGCGGTGCGCTCGGCCTTTATTCGGGGCGCGCTGCAAAAGGGACTCAGCCGCGCTCAGGCGGAAAGCGTCTGGCGTTTTTTGGCGCAATTCGTGGGCTACGGTTTTAACAAGGCGCACTCGGCCACTTACGGCACCATCGCTTACCAAACGGCCTTTTTGAAATACTACTTTCCCGTGGAGTATATATGCGCCGTGCTCAACAATCAGGGCGGATTTTACGGTCGGGCGGCGTACGTGGAAGAAGCGCGACGCATGGGCATTCCGCTGTTGCCGCCGGACGTAACGCGCTCGCAGGCCGCATTTACCTGCGAAGGCAACGGCATCCGCGTCGGGCTTTCCACGGTGTTTGAACTGAGCGAACGCACCATGAAGCGCATCATTGAAGAACGACAAAAAGCGCCGTTTAAGGATTTGTTCGACTTTTTGCAACGCACGCGCGCCGGTGAAAAGGAAGCGCGGCATCTGATCAAGGTCGGCGCTTTGAATGCGCTGTTACCCAACGAACCCAAACTGCTCTTGATGAACGAAATCTATTTCAAAAACAAAAAGCACGCGGCGCTTAGCGCCTTTTTGAGCGAAGACGTGCAACTACCGCCTTACAACCGCTTTCAAAAAATCTTAAACGAATTGGAACTGCTGGACTTTGCCGTAACCGACCATCCGCTAACTCTGTACGAAAATCAAATTGCGCAAATCAAACCGGTGTCGTCGCAGGAACTGGAAAAGTACAAAAATAAGCGCGTGACCTTTGTGGGCTGGCTGGTGACCATGCGCCGCGTGGAAACCAAAAACAAGAGCATGATGAAGTTTATTACTCTGGAAGACCGCGAAGGACTGGTGGAAGCCGTGCTATTTGACAAAGCGTACAAACAGTACGGGCATTTGTTCAAAGGCTACGGCCCGTACGTAGTAAAAGGCCGCGTGCAATCCCGCTTACTCCCGATAAATCGGGATTTCCGCTTCGTTCCCACTGGCGAGGCCAATTTGCTGGTCGATGAGGTGGAGGTTTTGCAGTTGGAGAAATAGAAGTTGGAAACGAATCTTCCTCTCTCTTAGATTGATGCGCATATTTTATTCGTAATTCTTAACTCGTAATTCGTAATTTATTAAGGCTCCCTTCCCTGAGAGCCTTCGATGGCGATTACTTTACGTAAATCATCTTCTTAAATTGATTGAAACGCTCACCCTGTAAAGCAACAATATAAAGACCGCTAGCCAAATGGTAATAGGAGGCATCGAAGTAAACCCTATGCCTACCCGGACTTTCCCGTTTCTTTACAAGAGTCGCTACCAATGAACCGCGCACATCGTAAACTATTAAACGGATATTTTCAGCAACTTCCAATTCGTACTCAATCGTAGTACGACTATTAAACGGATTGGGATAGTTTTGATATAGCTTAAAAGTTTTAGCGTAGTAACGGCCGTTTTCTTCCTTAAAAGTCGTAATTGTATCACCGTGTTCATTAATAAGAAGTTTACTGTAATAAATATCATTCTTATAATCGCGTCGTTTTATTTGTCCGTCATATCTGTCAGAAGAAAAAAACAATGTCCTACCATCCGCTGAAATCCATGGGTTCATATCTCCTCCACCATATATTAACGGTGGATAATATGAACTGTCTATAATACATTTAGAATTAATATTCAAAAAGTACGGATCGCCCCAATTATTTTTGGAAGAATCCCAATAACAAACGCATAGTTCAAAATTTCGTATTTCAGAATCCGACCAGTTCCAAAGTCGGGTGGCATAATATAATTTTTTCTTATCAACCGTTATGCTTAAACCTTCTACGTTACCGGCAGTTATCGGATTATATAAAAAATTATCGACTAATTTCCACTCTCCGCTCAACGAATCGCGTACATAAAAAGCAGGTCCTGAAGCCCATTGGTAAGTAATGGTATAAATGGAATCCGGACTAATTTCATAAAGATAATAATCCATGGTAGAAGAATTAATTACCGGCCCCATATTGACCGGTTTATTCCAGTCGTTTATCGCAGGATTCCAAATATTGAGCCATAAATCCCAGCTTCCATAGCCGCCCCAGGCCGAAGTATATAGGCGTTTACCGTCTCGGCTAATCATGGGATGGCGAATGACCGCACCGTCATTTACATTAGAACTTAGTTTCACCGGTTCTTGCCAAACCCCATCAACTTTAACCGACATAACAACGGATGTGTTGTCTTCAAAGTACATGGTGTCAAGATTTTTGGTTAGCGAAGGGCTATCATCCCAGCTATAAATTTTGGAAACCGCCTCAATACGAATCGGCTCGCTCCAGACCTCCGGCGCTAAGGGATATAAATCATCTTGGGCTAATAATTGTACGCCGGTGACCTCTAAAAAAATAAGGATTATTATTAGCATGTTATTTCACCTTTTTTATTTAATTAACAATAAACGACCGTTTTTTTGGAATTCTTTACCGGAACCATCAAGCGCTTCGGCGAAAAAAGTATATAAATAAACGCCACTGGATAAAACGTTTACGGACATATTTGCTGTTTGCCAAGCTATTTTTTGCATACCTCGTTGTAGATTATTACGAATGATCTCGGAGATTTTCTTCCCTGTAATATCATATATAATTATCTTAATATCAGACTCAACCGGTAAATAAAAACTAAAATTAGTCGTCATATTAAATGGATTGGGATAATTCCCATAAAATTCATAATTATCAATAGACTTAATAATTTGAGGTTTTATTCCTGATGAAGTTTTTTCTACTAAAATACCCGTATCATTATTTAATATCTTTAGCTGTTCCTGTGCTAATAAATAGTACTCATTTTCTTTTGAGTATTTAGATAGTAATTCGCGCAGTAATTTAACGCCTGTCCCAATATCTTCATAACCATAAATATATAAAAGAGCCCGCTGCCATAGAATTCTTTCCTTTTGTATTAAAGTTAGATCTTTATCGTGCAAATATTCAAAAATATTTTCCAGGCGGTCATATTGTTTTAATTTCATGTAAAAGGGGAATAGACATAAATACAATTCGGTTTTAATAGGAAAATCGCTTATTTTTTCAATTAACGAATGAATTTCTCTAATTATCCCCAATCTTTCTTTTTTTAGATAATTTTTAACATTTTTTACATATAAATTACAAGCATAACTTACGTATGTTTTAGGATTAGATAAAAGATATTCCGAATATTTTTCTTTAGCGTCACCGTAATCATTTTGATATTCTAATAATTTGGCTTGTATTAATAGATCCGGCATATCTTCTTTTTTAGCGTCATTAAAATCCGAAATTGAAGAAGTTGTAGTAGTATTAGCAGGGCTTGATAAAGCAGGGCACCAATCAACCGGCCCGTCAATATTTGGTTCAGGATTTGGCGGTGCGCTTGAAATAGTATTCATATATCCGCAATCATAAACATCTCCCCACCAGTTCATCTCTGCCAACATAGTTTGATTATTTTCGTTCACGACCTCATATTGACTATTATTATAAATATTATTGTAACCCGGTTTATTATAATTCGGATTTAAAGACCAATCACCCAAATTAGCTAAACAACTCGAATAATTATAAATTCCGTATTGATTATCTGTAATATCGTTATACCCACCAACATTGTTATTCACGTATAAATCAGGATATGAATTATTTATTATTTTAACCCCATAATCGGATTGTTTAATGGAATTTTTCATTAAAATACCATCGGATTTAAGCAAGTAAATTCCTTTATCATTCCGAATTAGCACATTATTTTTTAAATTCGAATCGTCTTCATAAAGAATAATGCCGGTTAAATTATCTTTAAGAATATTATTTTCTACAGGTGAATAATACCAATCTTGATATGTATAGCAGTTATATAAAAATATGCCAGTATTATTGTTATAAAAAGAAGAATTCTTTATTTCAGGTAATGAATTTGATCCATAGACTCCATAAAAATTTTCATTAAATTCGCAATTATTTATTATGACTAATGAAAAATCTTTTGCCATTATTCCATAATTTGAATATTCAATTTTACAATTTTCAAATTCAGCATAACCACCATAATCTCTTTCCAACACAATTCCTTGCCATTCACCCTTATTATGGTTAGTGTTTGAAAAAATTATCTTATTGTTTTCAGTCCCATTAGCATATAATTCGCCTTTAATAATTAAACTAGCATGATTTTCAAAAACGACCGAAACCCCAGGTTCCAAAGTTAAAGAAGAATTTTCTTCAATAATAAGATCATCATCAAAATAATAGGTACCAGCCTGTAAAGTTGCATTTCCTGTTACTATATATTTTTCCACATAAAAGTCCGTTAAAATATTATTCCCTTGTTTACGCAAATTTTTCATTCTTAAGGTATTGGCAACAATTTGAGGATAAAAATTATGATCATTATAATACCAGTTACTGGTCGGATTGGTATAAAAAGCAAAAACTTGGTTGTTGTTAGGCGTAAAAAAAGCCCCCGAGCCTCCGGCGGCCCTTCCATAAAATGGACCGCCCACAATTTCATCGCCGCTTACAACTCTAATCTCAAGACTATCCCTGCCATAAATAGGATCCGGTTCCATGGTATTAATCGCATCATTTCCTTGAATATTCCACTTATACTTGCCTGAAGCATATTCAATATCAATATCCATACAATTCCAATTATCATAATCCCCAGATGTTGATACTTGATCCGCTTTAACATGCCAAATTAATACGCCTCCTAAATCATCGTCTTTAAAAGGATATCCGGAATAAAAATAATTATTAATTGGATCATGAGTATGATATGATATATAAAATTTTTGATTCGGCAAAACATTTCTATTATTCAAAGAAGGATAATAAATATAACACGTTTTACTTGTCTGAAAATCCTTCAATTCCGCATCTTCCCAATCTTCCATTATGTAATACGGGTGGAACCAATCTCTATCGTCTCTGAAAAATGGATTATATGGCGAAGGAATTCCTTTAAATCCATAAATAACGCTCATCACATCAAATGAACCAATCCCGTAATGATCATATACATGGATTCCTCCATGATCCATATCCGGAAAATCAAAAAAATCATGTCCGCATTCGTGAACAAATGTACCTATATATAAGTCTTTTGTAGCCCCCCTAGTCTGTTTAGAAACAACTACTTCAACTCCATCCATTATTTCATGTATACAATTGGAAATAATCCCTCCGCTTTTAGGCCCAATTGATGTAAAATGCACATATACTTTTCCATCATTGTCGAAATCATAGGCGCTAAAATCATAAATATTATCTGCCATCTGTAGGACAGCTCGCATATTATCTATAGAATGTACATGTTCACAACCTCCGCTAAAAGGAGGAGTATAGTCATACGGCATTTCAAAAGCGTGTGTATCATCTTGCTTTAGAACAATACTTTCGTATTCAAAATGACCAAATGTAGATTGATAAAGAAAGTCTTCAATTTGTTGAATAGCGCTACTGTACCAATTTGGTAACGTTGTATTGGCCCCGTGATCAACAGCAATGATGACTACTTCTTTATAATGGGTTGTTGTATTTGGCGAAAAAGTAAAGTTATGTTGTATTGTATTTCCCGTTAAATCTACCCAGCAATTAGAACTTTGAGAAAACACTATATGTATTATTGAAAATAAAAAAATCAATATAAATATATTATATTTCATTTCTCCTCCGCTGTTTTTCGGACTCTACTAAAAAACTTTTATAATTCGTATTTACCCGAACCAATCGTCCCAATTTAATTTATTTTTATGAGCAAGAAGTATTTTCTTAAACGGAAGAAATTGAGAATAAAAATATCGGATTAAAATTTGAGGAATGATTAAATAGTGGATTAAAAGATATTTTGTAGGATAGATAGATAGCGGTTGAATGCTTAAATGGTTGTTTTGTTTAATGGGGGAAGTGTTGCAGAGACCATTCAAGCCGTGCTTAAAAAGCAACAGACAAAGAACGGAAAATCGTTTTAAAATAATTAACCGCTTGTTTAACACTTTAATTTACTCTATCCGAGAGGGTTCACTTTATCATGGTTAAATTTTACCAAACAAATTTAAAAATGTCAAAAAAAATTTTAATTCATTTTGCATCTTTGCCGCTTTGTTTGACAAAGCCTACAAACAGTACGGGCATTTGTTCAAAGGCTATCCTTAGGCTTCGCTCCGACGGGCGAAGCCAATTTGCCGGTGGATGCTGTGGAAGTTTTGCAATTGGAGAAATAGAAGTTGGAAACGAACCTTTCTCTCTCATAGATTGATGCGCATATATTTTATTCGTAATTCTTAACTCGTAATTCGTAATTTTTTAAGGCTCCCTTCCCTGAGAGCCTTTGATGGCGATTACTTCACGTAAATCATCTTCTTAAATTGATTGAAACGCTCACCCTGTAAAGCAACAATATAAAGACCGCTGGCCAAATGGTAATAAGAGGCATCGAAGTAAACCCTATGCCTACCCGGACTTTCACGTTTTTTTACAAGAGTCGCTACCAATGAACCGCGCACATCGTAAACCATTAAACGGATATTTTCAGCAACTTCCAATTCGTATTCAATCGTAGTACGACTATTAAACGGATTGGGATAGTTATTCAATAATCTTAAATATTCAGGATGATTCGCATTATTAACATCACCTATGGAAACAATTGTACCGTATTGTACGCTATCAATAATAGCACCGGTAAGAATTAATGGCAAGGCCAGTTCAAACTGCTTTAAAACGACGCCATATTTATCGGCAATGCGTTCTTCATAAAAATGATCGACATATTGAACATACCGCGACATGACGGTATCACCAAAGATTACAATCCACGAAGAATCTACGATTAGAGCGGTTGAAGGATAATTAAACGTATAATGGTATTTCCAGGTGTCTTTATAGGAAAGGTATTTTTTATAATTTGGAATTTCCAGACTATCCATCAGTAATTCATCGTCGGTTAATCCATCTTCATCCAGATCTTCCCAATCCAACATATACGAGCTTGCTTTAAGCGTATCGTTTCTTTCCCAGGTAAAAAAATGTTTTATATTTCCATTTTCTTTATAAAATTTAAAATCTATTTTTTTGAAATAGGTTTTATTGTTTACAATAGTATCTTTATCTATATAAACATTATATGGGCCATCATCGGCATAATATTGCCATAAATTTCCTACATTCAATGGATTATAGTTGTGATTTTGTCTCTTATATTTCTCTATAAACGTTTTTGGTACACTATCTAAAATTTTAATACTATTTTGTGAATATACATTGGTAAGGTTTAAAATAATTAAGAAAATTACTGAGTATGTTATTCTTCTCATAAGAATTTTCAGGTTAAATTAGTTCGCTTAACAGCAAAATAAAAAAATGAAAAAAACATGCCAAATTTATTTGCTCTTTTTTTAATTTAAGCGGTAACTATTTAAATATAATTTAAGGGTTATCCTTAAGCTTCGCTCCGACGGGCGAGGCGAATTTTATTGCGGATGAGGTGGAAGTTTTGCAATTGGAGAAGGAAAAGTCGGAAGTATCTGTACACGACCTTAAAGCCGAGCCATCCTTTTCTTTCTAAAAAATGATTTTTAATCGACTTTTTTAAAGTTGTATTTTACATTTAGTACGACTAATTGTAAAACATGGATTAAAATGATTGATCAGCAATTACTGGAAAAATTTTTATAACGTATCTAACAACAGTTACCTTTTCTGGTAATCACAAACTAATTTTAGTAATTTGGGCATTACTAATTCCCAATTACAGGAAATTTGGAAATGTTTATTCCAAATTGACTTGACTTTTGTTTTAAATAATGATTACAAAAATTACAATTATTTGTTCAAGAGCTAGGGCCTGTACGCAGCAAAACCCAACTTAAATTCTGACAGACCGGCTTGTCATATCGACAGAAACCCAAAACACCGACTATTTGCCCTTATTTTCTACTTTATTTAATAAACCATCTTATCTTGTTGTTATTTTACGAATTACAAAAGATTCATTTTGTTTTTTAAATTTTGGCACGCATATTGTAATTCCCAAGGCGAACTGTTAAAAATTTAACAAACAACCAAATTTAGGAGGGAATTATGGATTCCAAAATGTTATTAACGGTCGAAGAGTTACCGAAAAAATGGAAATGGTTGCTCTTTTTAGGTATTTTGGACCTTGTATTCGGTGTTATCGGAATTGCCATTGCCGAATTATTGACCATTACAACAACCATACTTTTTGGTATTTTAATGTTCATCTCGGGTCTCGTTCAATTGTACCACTGGATTAAAGAGAAGGAAAAAACTTGGGGCGGTCGCATTGCCCATTTGATTTTTGCCTTGCTTTACATTGCAGGCGGTATTGTAATCTTTATTGACCCGTTAACGGGAGCATCGGCTTTGACCATCGCTTTGGCGGTTATTTTCATCATAATCGGTTCCATGCGTGTGGGACTTTCCATGTTTTTGGCCGCGCATCGTTGGCGCTGGTTACAGCATGCCATCGGCGGGTTGTTAGCCATCTTTTTGGGCGTTTACATCATTGTTATCTGGCCGGTTAGCAGCCTGTGGGTCATCGGCTTAGTCATCTCCGTGGAAATGATTCTTAACGGGTGGCAAATGATAGTCGTCGCATTAAAAGCCAAAAAATTAGCCAACAACGCTTAACACGGAGAATTCAGATGAAAGCAACAGAATTAAAAGAATTGATTGCCCTAAATACTTTGGTTTTCGAAACATTGGGAAAACCTGAAAATGAACGTAATTTTAATTTCAAGAGCCTGAAACGCTGGGGACTGGATTTAATCAAAGGTAAAAAACAGGGCGTTGAAACCTACTTTACCTCCCAGGCGGGTCAGCACGGAGAAGGCGAATCGTTCGACGAATCGGGTAGTCATTACGAAGTTCAAGAAATCATGGACAGAATGCCGGCCAAGAAAAAGATTTATGCCCATATTCAAATGATTAACGGTCGATCCTTTCTGGTCGCTCAGTTACGGGAAGGCGATGAAAATATTGAAATCGTCCGGTTACCGGTGGCTTCCATTTTAATGGCCTATTACAAAAAGCATAAACTATTCAATTTGGCGGCCGCAACTTCCAATATCGGAACGGCGGTTGAATTGGTCAAACATCAAGGGCAAGTAGGAAAGCCCGTTACGTTTGAAAAATTGCCGGACAAAGTAAAACGCTTTTTGCGCGAGGCCAAAAAGATCGAACGGCAAACCGGTTTCGGACGATTGGCATTGAGCTATTTCGGCAAGAATAAGGACGGCGATGATCGCTTCCGATTATCCTGGCTTTTGCCGACCATTGCCGTTTTTGATCTGGACATTGCCGAAAAGATCGACAAGCTACTCGGTTCTTTTAAATAACTCCGAAATGACAGGCAGGGATTTTCCCTGCCCGTTTTATTTTTTAATTTATTGCAGATAAAAATTAAAAACCGAATAATAGGATAGCCTCTTTTCAAAATATTCTTTAATAAACACAATTCCGTTAATTTTTAGGCAAATTAATAATAATGCTGTCGGCATAAGCTGATCCGAAGTATCCCAAAGCGTTTTGAACCGTACTAAAATCACCATAATCAATTAGATGAAATTCAAAAGGATGATAGTAATTGTTAAAATTATAAAATTGATAATAGTTCTTATCTCTGCTCTGACAAGTGAGGTTAATTTATTGGTAGATGTTGCGGAAGTTTTGCAGTTAGAGAAAGAAAAGTCGGGAACGAAATCATCGGAATCTGCATTTGTTTGATATTGAGCCTTAATTTGATTAAGGCACCATAATTTATTAAACTTGTAAAAATTGAATATTCCTATGGAGTAAAGCTATGAAAATCAAAGTTTATCTGGAGCCAAGCGAAGAAGGCGGTTACACGGTTATCGTACCTTCTTTACCTGGCTGTATTTCCGAAGGCGATACCAGAGAAGAAGCGATTGAAAATATCAAAGAGGCTATTCAGCTATATCTTGAACCCGTTGACGACGATGTAATCATTATTCCGACTGCAGAAGAAATTGAACTTTCATTATGAGCAAAGTTCCCAGTCTAAACTACGATAAAGTTATTCGCGCTTTACAACGTGCCGGTTGGGTTGTTGTTCGGCAGCGCGGCTCGCACATCCGTTTGCAAAAACATGTTGGAAATGAAGTTTTAAAAATCATCGTTCCGGCCCATAAACCGATAAAGCGCTCCACATTATCTCATATTTTAAAACAAGCCCGAATTTCATTAGATGATTTCCTTAACTATTTGTAATGAGCAATTATGAACACAAAAATAAGTGATGATAAATTAAAAAATTTGCTTAAAGAAGTTTTTATTGAAATCCTAACGGAAAAGCGGGAGTTATTCCGCGATATCTTTGAAGAGGTCTTAGAAGATTTTGCATTAAGCAAAGCCATCGAACAAGGGCGTCAAAATAAATTTGTATCCGAAGAAAAAATTCATGAGTATTTGGAAGAAAAATCTTGAAGCTTCTATTTGAAGAAATCTTTTTAAAGAATTAAAAAAAGATAAATGAGCGGGCATTACGCCTTAAAATTTCCGAGCTTATCGAACGCATAAAAAAGCCGATTCCACTTTAGAAATTCATCATATTAAAAAATTGCACAACAAAAAGAATTATTTAGACTTGGTAACTATCGCATAGGATTGGAAATTATTGGTAATACCATTATTTTTGTTCGCATTTTGCACCGCAAAGATATTTACAAATACTTTCCCTGATTTAAATTACATGATGCAGAAACCATAACTCCTGTTCCCGCTCAACCGGGGTCTTTGCTTCGCTTACCCTATCTCAGGCTAAGTTGTAAAGGCATCTACAACTAAAATTAGACTTGACTTTCTGAAAAAAAAACCCGTTAAATATACTTAGAAGAAACGTAAAAATTAAAAAAAGCGGCCGGCAAATACCGACCGCTCTCGGGGTTTTTGTGGGGTGGAGGAAGGCTTATTGCATTAAAATCATTTTACGGATTTGAATTTTTCCGCCGCTGTTTAGGCGGTAAAAATACACGCCGGAAGCCACATTTCCTCCGGCTTTATTGGTTCCGTTCCATTGCACCTGGTGTACACCCGATGTCTGCACACCGCTCACCAAAGTGCGTACTTTTTGTCCCATGGCATTAAAAATACTCAGTTCCACGGTTCCTTCTCTCGGCAATTCGTAAACGATGGTTGTTACGGGATTGAAAGGATTGGGATAATTGGCATGCAAGGCAAATCGTTTGACGACCGGTGCAACGCTTTTATTGGCGTCATTCGCACGAGCCGTAATGCCCGCATTCAAATTCCATTGTGCCTGCGAAGCAAATACGGGCGGTAAATTATCCGGCTGTTCCGGAATGTAAGGGATGCCGTCGCCGTCGGAATCGCCGCCTGTTTCACCGGTTGCAGCGCCTTCGGATAATTGCATTTTGTTGGCTACGGTTTTGAAAAAGCGTGTGTAAATAATGGCCGCGTCATCAATTCCGGCAACCAATTGGGCTTCGCGCAAGGCGCCGGCAATGGCAGCGACTTTTAGCGGAGTGTATTCGGCCACATCCTGTCCCTCCGTTGTGCGGAAGGCATGTAAAGAAGCAACATAAAATTTCCGATTTAAATAGCGGTAGGCCAATTTTGCGCCTTTTAAATAGCGCATGCGACCGGTGGCCTGATAGGCGGAGAGCAAACCGCGAATGGCAGCCGCCTGATTCTCAACACGCGTTGCGGAGCGATCGACGCCCTTGCGAAAGGTGTAGCCGTTAAATACCCGACCGTTTGGCGCCAACAAATGACTAAGAATAAAATTTGCTTGCTGTTTTAAGGCTTTAATTGCCAGCATAGCCAACGGCGTTCCTTTGAATTCTTCGGCGAATTGCTTGAAGGTTACCAGAACATACCCTGCGTTTAAGGTGCCGATATGATTGCCTGCCTTCACTCTTCGTCCGCGAAGCATGCTTTTGTCCACAAAACTTCCACCGCGCACCTTTCGATGCATGTAAAGAATATTCAGGAAAATTACTTTACTCGTCCCTTTCATCAAATCATAAGGGCCTGGCTTGCCGCTTTGTGAGGCGGCAGGCGGAAAAGGATCGCCGTCAAAAACCGATTTGTAAGCCAAATGCGCTGCGTCGCTGAAATTATTAGGATCCATCATATTTTGGAAATTCAATGTTCCCCATAAGAACGAAATTTGATCCCACAAATCACTGGAGGCATCGGTTACTTGGAAGGCCACCGCTTGCGGCGGCAGCATGGGATGTACGCTCTGCTCGGTTACGGCGATTTTATGCGGGAAATACTTTACGCCGTTACGCGGATCGTAATTCATCAAATCGACCATGCCCAATGCATTGCCGTCAAAGGCCAATTGTGAAACCGTAAATTTGACTTTATTAATAGCTTCGGCCGTTAATACCTGACCGATAAAACCGTCCAGACCGTCGCCGCCGTAAAAAACATTATTGTTAGGATCAAAATGCGGACTGTTTGGAAAATCAGGCGAAACGACGCCGTCGGGATCAACCGGATTGTCATCGGCATCGTGAAAACCGCCCAACATATCCTGCGCCCAGAGATACTGCTTCATCAGGGCCTGCCCCATAGCTGCCAAATTCAAAGTTTTGTCCATCCTGGAGCGATCCCAACGCAAGGTCGAAAAATCTTCCCAGGCAAACTTTTCCGGATCGATGGCCTGCGGCAGATGCGGATCACCGCTGATGAATTCGGCAAATTGCGGCCAGGGATGTCCCGGCGGAGCATGATGCGCCAGCATGGAAAAATGCATGATGTTTTTTACGAGTTCGTCATCTTCTTTGAACCCGTTGGGAGCCGGTGTAAACGAACCGTCAAAATTCGGGTCGCTTTCCATGGAAGCCATTTTCCGAATGAACGGTGCCCACATTATATGCAAGCCCATGCCCGAGCGGGAAATGATGGTGCCTAATTGATAGCGCGAATATTCATAATTTTCGATACCCAATGTATAAGCCAATGAATCCGGTTGATTGGGCACCATGGGATCCAAATTGTCCAAATTGTAACCGAGCGCTTCGGCAAACGGCTCGCCGCTTTCGTTAATCTCATTGGCCAAAAACATTTGTTCATGGGTTAAATAAGGGTTGGTACTTGTAATTTTAAGTTGCGCAAAACTTAACGAACTTAAAATAAGCACACTTAACAGGGTTAATAAAACAGATCGCATAATGGATCCTCCTTTAGGGTTAGGTTAAAAAACAGCCGGGAGAATTTTTCTCCCGGCATTAATTGAAAATTAAGCAAGTACAGCGTTTTTCACGGGTTGGGCGTCCACGGTCAGGCCCAAAACGGCTCCGTAAACCAAATGGCCGATCAAGCTGCCCATAACCATCAGAGCAGGGGCACCCGTATTCGCCGAAAAAAACCCGGCGCCCATCATCGGCATGATGACGGTTTGGGCAATGATGAAGGGAATAAGGCTGTACAGCGTGCCTTTTAACACACGATTCAGTCGCAAACGCGGGGCGAAATAAGTAAGATAACTACCGGCGATAAACGTGCCTATCATAAAATGAGCCACCCAACCGTAGATGACGGGAATGTGCATGAAATGGGCCAGCATGTTGCCGATGAGCATTTTGGGCATACCCATCAAAGGCGCCATGAGCATCACAATGGTCATAACTGTGGTGGCGATAAGACCGCCGCGGATGATTTTGTTGGTTTGTAAAGGTTGCATGATAAACTCCTTTCAAAGAGTGATTCGATTTTTGCATTTCAAAAGGTTAGTCGCAGCGGATTTACAAACCTTACAATTTTTTAGCGGTATGTTGGAAGTTATGAGTTATGAGTTAAGAGTTAAGAGTTAAGAGTTAAGGGTTAAGGGTTAAATGGGGAAAATCGTTATTTGTAAATGTCGGTTTGATTGATTGATTGATTGCGGGTGGACGGAACATCTGCCGAATGCACGGGGCGAAGCAACGGAGTGACGTAATTTTTATTTTGATGTGGAGCGTTAGTCCCGGACTTTAGGCCGGGGATTAAAAATGACAAGGATTTCAAGAGATTAGCTTTGGAGGGATCGCCGCGTTAATCGCTACGCTACTATTGATTTATGGCGGGCTGTCATTCTGGATCCCGATTCTCGGGATGAAGAATCCTTAACATTATTCTGGGCTGTTGCCGCTTTGGAGGGGATTGCTTCACTCTCCTGCTCGCAGGCTCGCGGGATCGTTCGCAATGACAGTCCTTTTCGAATAACGATTTCCTCCATTTAACCATTCAACAATTTAACCATTTAACTTTCTTACGCTTAACGAATATACGAATACACGAATAACGACTTTCCCTTCAACCCTTACACTCTTAACTATTTTCCCATTTAACCATTCAACCCGCATCCAATTAGTGTTGGCAGGACTTGCGTATTTGTTCTTTCATACGCGATTTTTGCGCAGCATCCAATTTTACATCTTTTAAAATGGAGGCGG
>JALWEA010000442.1 GCA_027039465.1 Calditrichia bacterium
GTTCCAGTGCCCGGGTCCGGCATAAGGCGCGGCTTGTTCCTGATGAAAGCCAATCGAAACCATCCGATCCCAATCATCCCAAATATCTCCGGTGGTGCGCCATAGATTGCCGCCTGCTTTGGCACCCCACTCCCAAACCTTGCCAAGGCCGTATTCACAAATAGAATAGACGATGTCGCGATCAACCTTCTGTAACGCTTTGTGCATCTTTTGGTACGGCGGAATCAATTCTTTGGGATCGTTTTGATCTTTCATCAGTTTGCGATAGGTACACAAGTCGTATTTCAGATAGTCGATACCCCATTTGGCAAAAGTACGCGCATCTTGCTCTTCGTACCCGTAACTTGCCGTGTATCCGCCGCAGGTTAGCGGGCCTGGCGACGAATAAATTCCCAATTTTAATCCTAAAGCATGAATGTCGTCCCCCAATTTTTTGATATTCGGGAATTTTTTATTGGTACGAATTTCACCGTTGGGCTTGCGTTTGGGTTCTTTGGACTTGCCGAAAATTTCCCAACCGTCATCGATGTTAATGTAAGTCCAGCCGTGATTTACCAAGCCTTTGTTCACAAACGCCTCGGCCGCCGCGTAAACACGGTCTTGCGTCACACTTAATCCCCAAACATTCCAACTGTTCCAGCCCATAGGAGGCGTTAAGACAATTTGATCGCCAATGACAATGCGCAAATTCTTTTGATCTTTACCCAAATCATTTTGCGCGGTAACCAAAACATCGTAATTGCCCCGATGCATCACCTTGCCTTTAATTATGCCGGTTTGGCTGTCCAATTTCAATCCTTCCGGCAAGCCTTCGGCAGAGAAGGTCATTGGACGTTTACCGGTGGCCGAAATGCGAAACAGGAACGGTTTGCCGACCCGTTCACCGTAAACCCGTGCGCCGTTGATTTGCGGTTGCGGCTTTACCGGCGGCGTTAAAATGTAAGGCACACCTTCTTCTTTGTGCAGCGATTGCACACTTTTACGGAAGGTAACATCATAAGTGACCAACGTTGATTGTTTTGGCTCGGGAAAGGTGAAAGAAAGCAGACGTCTTTCCTTCGGAGCCAAATGCAAATCCCAATTTTTATTAAGAATGATTGAATCATTCAGATTATTTTTTACTTGCACTTTAACCGAACCGATGATGTCGTATTTCCCGGCGATGTTCTTTACCTCGAATTTTTTCTCCGCCTGTCCGTTCTTAAAAGCAAATTGGTTACGCTGAAAATTCAGGCGAAAATATTCGCTGATCTCCGGCATGGATAGATACAAATCACCGGAATAAATACCGCCAGGCCCGTTCCAATTGTAAACGCGAATGGCCAGCACATTGGGTTTATCCCAACGGATGCGCGGATCGTTTACGGAAAGCGCATAGCGCCGTGAAACATCCCAATACATTATTTTTGAATCTTTAAAAGAATTTTTAGGCTCGGTGTTTGGCGGAACGGGACGCGTATTCTCACCGATCAAAGAACCGTTTAAAAACACCTGATCCAAATCGTCAATTTTGCCCAAATGGAAAATCAAACTGTCTTTTAATGTAGCCTGTTTTTTCAGTGAAGACGGAATGACGACTTTAACCCGATACCAGGCAAATTTCAGGCTTTGCGGATAACCTTGCTTGTCCCAGGTTTTATTCACGCTAATGCTGTCCCAGTTGGAATCGTCAAAATCCGGTTTGGCAAAGGCCAAATCATCTTTATCGATGAATTTCCATCCGGAATTTAACGGTACCGTTATTTGCTTGTGGGCCTGATTTGCGCAAGCCGTAACAATGATCATAAATAAAACAAATACAATTAATTTCTTCGACATATTTCCTCCGGAATTTTTCCCGATTGACAATCCGTTTTAATATCATTATCCTTAATAATCTATGAGTCCATTCTAAAAAGGGGCTAAAGCCCCTCTTGGCGTAAAATGACTATTTAGTCCCCATCCTGAAGGATGGGGCTAACAAAATAAAAAGCAATATGGATAAATCTTCAGAAACTATATATTTTAGCCCTTTAGGGCTTTTTAGAGTAAACACATCTATGTTTACCCCAAGGTGCATCATTTTACTTCATCAAAAGCATTTTGCCGTAATAGAAACGACTTCCCGCTTGCAACCGATAATAATAAATACCGCTTGAGAGCGAACGCCCGTTAAATTTAACGTGATGTTCACCGGCCTGACGAAACCCGTTGACCAACCGACAAACCTGCCGCCCCAAAACATCAAATACGGATAAACGCACCGACATGGGCTTTCCCAAATAGTATGTAATGACCGTAGAGTTATTAAACGGATTCGGAGCATTGCGAATAAGACATGTTGTTTTCGGAATAAATTGAGAGCCTTGAATATCAACGGTTAAAACGGAATTTGCGCTTCCTGGCGTTCCGCCGATCGTTTTGCTTGCTGCCCAATTTTGAGCATTATTATTATCCCAATACGGATTTTTCAATTCCAAGGTGTATCCTTGCCCGTCCGCTTCCCTTGGCCACGGTTCTTTGTTGGAATAACGCACCTCATCTACCGTTTGATGTGACAGATCGTAAAGATAAATTACACCGTTTGAATCGGGTAGGTCAAAATCAAAATTTCCCATGGCCCAGGTCACGTCAGGATGAAATTGTTTAAAGCTTTGCACATCGTTACAAAGCACAAAATAACCATGCGGTTCCAGAATGGCTGTTGTCGGAAATTGATAGCGCACATTATCGTTTCCGTTAGAAAACATCCAACCGCTTAAATAGACCTTTTCCGAATCCGGATT
>JALWEA010000443.1 GCA_027039465.1 Calditrichia bacterium
TATTGATGGCCATGTTTTTACGCGGCCTGGATCAAGATGAATCCAATAGCTATACGGAGGCCATGCTGCATTCCGGAAAAATTATCGATTTAAGCGACGTGCCTGGCATAAAAGTGGATAAACACAGTACCGGCGGCGTGGGCGATAAAGTCTCCATCATTCTGGCACCGATTGTGGCGGCTGCCGGGGTTCCCGTGCCCATGATTTCGGGAAGAGGACTGGGACACACCGGAGGTACGCTTGACAAATTGGAAAGCATTCCCAACTTTCGGGTTAATATGACCATTCCCGAGTTCAAAGAACGCCTGCAAAAAGTCGGTGCCTGTCTGATCGGCCAAACCGATGAAATCGTACCGGCCGACAAAAAGATTTACGCTTTGCGCGACGTAACGGCCACCGTGGAATCCATTCCTTTGATTTGCGGCAGCATCATGAGTAAAAAAATCGCCGAGGGCATTGACGCGCTGGTGTTGGATATTAAGACTGGCAGCGGCGCCTTCATGAAAGAATACGAGCAATCCAAGGAATTGGCGCGTCAGCTCATTCAAATCGGAGAACGTTTCGGCAAGAGGACCATTGCTTTTATTACCAATATGAATCAACCTTTGGGGGAAGCCGTCGGCAATTGGTTGGAAATCAAAGAATGTCTGGATGCCATGCAGGGCCGCGGACCGCAGGACCTTCTGGAAGTGACTTTAACTTTGGCCGGGGCCATGATTTACCTTGGCGGCAAGGTGGAAACCATGGAAGACGGTTACGGCTTGGCCAAACAGATTTTGGACAGCGGCGCCGCTCTGGAAAAGTTCATGGAAATTGTAGTGGCTCACAACGGAGATCCGCATTTTTTGTTCCATCCGGATCAATATCCGAAGAATCGCTTTGAAGTGCAGGTAAAAGCCAAAGAAGACGGTTATTTGGCCAAAGTGGATGCCTATCAGGTTGGCTTGACGGCCGTGTTGTTGGGCGCGGGCCGGAGCAAGGCCGACGATGACATCGATCCTAAAGCCGGTATTTTAGTGCACAAAAAAGCGCCTCAAAAGGTAAGCAAAGGCGATGTCATCATGACCTTTTACACGGATAACGAAAACATTCTTAAAGAAGCGGAAGAACGATTGCATCAGTCCGTCAGTTACAGCCAAGAAGAGCCGAAGCCGGAAAAGATGATCTTCGAATATTTGGATAAGGATCGCTTGACGAAGTAAGCAATGGGACGCATTACCAAAAAGCAAAAGCAACGCATCCGCTATTATTTGAAAGCCAAACCGGCCCTGGATCAAAAAAAGGAAATTATTCACGCCGGAGATGTGCCCAAATATATTGCCCGCCACATTCCCGTCATCCGGCGGATTGCCCAGAATATCGATCAACTGGTCATTGTGGCCTCTTTTGTGGAACCGCCCTTAAAAACCGGTTTAATTGATCGCTTTTTGGTTTTGGCCGAATTGGAGCAATTGGAACCGATCATTTGCCTGAACAAAACGGATCTTTTGGAGCGTCCCGAGGAAGCCGAAGAAGTGGCCTCCATCTACCGGCCGTTGGGCTATCGGGTGTTACTGACTTCCGCCGTGAGCGGACAGGGCATTGGGGAACTGCGACAACTTCTTATGGGGCGTATCTCCGCCTTAGCCGGACATTCCGGCGTTGGCAAGAGCAGCCTGCTTAATGCCGTTGCTCCCGATTTGGATATTGAAGTTAATGAGGTGAGCGCCGCTACCAAAAAAGGAAGACATACCACTTCCAAGGTGCGGGTTTACAATTTGGACGATCAAAGCAAGGTCATTGATTTGCCTGGGATCAAATTATTGAATTTTATTGATATTCATTACGATGAGGCCCGACTTTTTTACCGCGAATTCGAGCAATATGCCCCCTTCTGCAAATACCGCGATTGCCAACACATCACCGAAGATCACTGCGCCGTCAAAGAAGCGCTTGAAGAGGGTAAAATTCATCCTTTGCGCTACGAATCCTATTTGAATCTGGTTGAATCGTTAAAAAATATCACCTGAGCCGGTAAACCTTCGATTAAATTTCTTCCCCGAACAACCCTTTGTGCATCTTGTAATATTTTTCCACACGCAAACGGTGATTTTCTTCTTCCTGTGAAAGATTCCGTAAAAGTTCACGCACTTCCTGATTATTCGTCAGTTCGGCCGCCTTTTGATAGCGCAGCTTGGCCGTTTGCTCACGCTGCATGGCCATCTCCAAAAGTTGGGCAATGGTCATTTGCGCGGGTAATTCGAGGTCGTTACTTCCGTGAGAGGTTTGCACCAAACGCAACACTTCGGGGTCTTCGATGGGTGCCTCAGTATCGTACAAACCGGTTTCCCGAATATTGTAAAGCAGATCCTCATGCCGCTGCTCTTCTTGCGCCAATTGCCGGAAAAACTTTTTCGTTTCTTCGTCCTTGGCAAGCTCCACGCCGAATTGATACAATTTTTGTGAATTTTGTTCCTGAACAATAGCCGTATTCAACAAATCTTTTAACGTACTCATCGTTTGCTCCTTTTAGTTTGAATGATGGCCCGTCTTTCGTTTTAAAACGGGCTGAATGCGTAAAAAATTTCACAATACCCGAATTTAATATTATTCCGTTAATGAAACAACGTTCATTTGACCGATCGCTGCCTCTTTGTTCCAAAATTCATTGACGTTTAATCCGCAGCATCGAATTTAGTGCTCGGCATTGCTTCCGATAACAAAATGTCCTAATTTTAATTAATCATTAATCGGAGCGCATTATGAAGCTTGTCATCGGCATAACATCATCGATCGCGGCCTATCGGTTGCCCAATTTAATTTCGCAATTGGTAAAAAAAGAATATCGGATCAAAACCATTGTCACGGAAAAAGCCAAAGCCTTTGTGGCGCCGCAGGCGCTGGCCGTAATGAGTCAGAATCCGTGTTTTGACGATGCGGCGGAATGGGGTAATAACCAACAGGTGCTGCACATCGAGCTAGCCAAGTGGTGCGACGCCATGCTCATTGCACCGTTAACGGCCAATACGCTGGCTAAAATAAGTAACGGATTATGCGACAATTTGCTGACTTCCACCGTGCGCGCCTTGGGCGATAAACCGCTGATTTTGGCTCCTGCCATGAACACCCGCATGTGGGAGAATCCATTGACAGCCCGTCAATTGGAAGAAATTAAGCGCTTTTACCGCGTAACGGTCATTCCTCCGATTGCCAAACGTTTGGCCGACGGCGATACGGGCATGGGCGCATTAGCTGAAGACCCGACGATAATTAAGACGCTGGATGAAATTCGTCAGGAATACGGCTTTTAAAAAATTCAGTCATCCCGCTCGGTAGCGCCAAGTCGATGAATCAAGGTGACAAGAGCCTGGCGCGCATCCTGCGGCAGACGGGAAATACTGCGGGCCAAACTCAAATCCGCATCATAGGCGACTGTTTCTTCTTCCACTTTACCGGCATACCAATAAGCTTTTTCTCCCGTCAGAATCCATTCCATAGTGGTTCTTCCCAATTGCGCCATGCGCAAAAGTACGTCGGCCGGAGGCAGGCGGTTGTTTAAATATTTGCTGACCGCCGATTGACTCACCCCAAGCGCCCGGGCAAATTCGGCCTGCGTCAATCCTTTTTCCCGCCGGATGGCCTCAATGCGTTGGCCGATGGTTTTTAGTTTTAATTGTTCCATTTGGAATACCAAAATATATTTGGAATATTTGATTTGGAATCGTAAATTCCGATTGGAATTTACGATTATACGAATTGGTATGCAAGAAAATCAGCTTTACGCCTTGTGGCAGGCCCTAGGGCGTTCCGGACAATGGGTGCATGACGGGCGCCATACCTTGCGCGTCATCGATCCGGGAACCCTTAATTTGTCGTTCGGGCCGGATTTTACCGGCGCCCGTTTCGACCTGGACGGCACCCGAATCTACGGTGATGTGGAAATGCACCTTAAACAGGTTGATTGGTACCGTCACCAGCACCATTTAAATCCCTTTTATCAAAACGTGGCCTTGCATGTTGTGCTCGCCCCTGCGGAAGAACCGGCGCAGGTGCTTTCGCGCATCAGCCAGCGTTCCATTCCTTCCTTTTTCCTCGAGGCAAACGCCCTGCCTCATATTGCCCGGCATCCGGCTCTGCAATGTCGTCCGCAAACCATTGTACCCGGTGTAAAGAAAATCTTGCAGGAATTGGCGCTTAAGCGCTTTCAGGCCAAAGTGCGCGCCCTGTTCCAGCAGTTGGAAACGGTTTCTCTAGCCCAGCTATTCTACGAATCGTTTTTACGCACATTGGGTTATCCTGGTAACGCGGCGCCGTTCCAGCTTTTGGCGCAACGGTTGCCTGTGGCCTGGCTGGAGCGTCAAACGGCTTCTCCGTTTACCTCCTTCCGGCGGTTGTACGCCCTGTATGCCGGGCAGGCCGGGTTTTTAGCCGCTAACGCGTCCGATGCTTACATATTGCAGCTAAAAACCCTTTACGAGGAGCAGCGTTCTTTGCTCCCTTCGGAAGGTTTACCTTCGGCAATGTGGCGTTTTAGCGGCGTTCGGGCGGTCAACCATCCCCATTTTCGTTTGGCGGCCTGGGTGGCTTTATTGCAAAATGCAAAGGGCCTTCCCTTTGAGGGCATGTACGGTCTTTTTGCCGCACGACAGCCTTATCCGAAGTTGCTCCAACAATTAACAACTTATTTTCAAATACCGGTAACGGGCTATTGGCAATCGCATTATCGTTTGTCGGCAAAAGCCGTGCGCAAAGGCCCCAAATTTTTCTTTGGCCGTGCTCGTCTTTTCGAACTCCTGATCAATACGCTCATCCCGGTTATGGCGGTACGGGCCTTACAAAGTCAATCCGAAGGTTTCCTGAGTTATTTGCAAAATTTCTATCTTTGGTTGCCTTCGGTCACACCTTACCGCTCATTAACCCGTTATTTTTCTTGGTGGGAAGCGTACCACAAACTCTGGTCGGCGCAGGCTTTTTGGCAGTCCATACTGCAACTGGATGAAGAATTTTGCCGTGCGGGCGCTTGTGCTCAGTGCCCTTTAAGACATAAGCTTGACAAAAAGCAATGTTTTGATTAAACTTTTTATTATTATTTTCCGAATATCTTCTGCAAATATGTAACTTGGCAAACGAAACGGCTTCTAACATTTAATCAGAATAAATTCCTTAAAGAAAGGCTTGTTATGGAATTTTCATGGCTTGATCCGATTATGATCCGGAACTTTATTTATGCCGTGGTCGGCGTGCTGGTTGGCATGATCTCTTCGATTATAACGTACAAATTGGTCAACCGCAGCACCCATTTCGATATTCCCAAGGAATTGGAAAAAGGAAACCTGGCCGTGGGCATGGTGGTCGCCGGTATTTTTATTATGATCGGATTAATTGTCGGTCTAATTATAGGGATGAGTTTGAATTAATCATGCGTACCCTTATCATTGGCATATTATTTTTAGGGCTGTTAAGCTCGTGCAAACCGCAGGGAGAGGCGGCGGTTCAGCCCAATGAGGCGGATAGTACTCTGATTCGCATGGTCGAGCAGCGCATCAACGAAAAGAAAGAATTGGAAAAATTGCGCTGGCAATTGGAACGCTCTAATTTTATGCGCCATATCTCCCGATACAAGCCCATCATTAAAAAATATGCCAAACGTTACGGATTCGACTACCGTCTGATTATCGCACAGATTGTGCAGGAATCGGGTTTTAAGATGCATGCCCGCAGCCGAGTCGGTGCGCGCGGCTTGATGCAGATTATGCCGGGAACGGCTAGGGAACTGAGCCGTGAGCTGGATATCGAATACATCATGATGACCCCGCGCGAGAACATTGCCGCCGGTATTTACCATTTGTACAAACAGTACAGCTATTTCCCGGACGCGCCGAAAGAAGACCGTACCAAGCTGGCTTTGGCTAGTTACAACTGCGGTGCCGGACGTATATTTGACGCTCAGGACATTGCACGTTTTTACAAACAACCGGCTAATCGGTGGGAAACGGTAAAGCCCTATTTGGCCATGCTTAAAAAATCCGATTGGCAGCTTCATTTACAGGTTTGGCCCGAAGGCAGGCCGCCGCACGGATACTTTAACGGTTATCGGGAAACCATCGCCTACGTTGAAAATATCTGGACGTTGTATCAGATGTACCGCAAAATTCTTTAAGTGCTGGCCTTTCGGCTTTACTGATTACCTTCCGTTTCAAAATCCCATTATTAAAAAATACCGATCTGCCCTAAGATCGTATCTTACGGCCTTGCCAAATATTTGATTATTATTTGCGCGCAAAGGAATTTTTAAAGTAGTTTAAGTTTCAGGCCGATAACCGTTTTAAACTCCAAAAATATAGGAGATACTCGATGTCCAAACGTCCGTATTTTAATTATTCTTTTGTAAATTTTACCTTTGTTAAAAGCACGTTTGTCATGTTGCTATTTATTTTACTTACTCTAAATGTTTCCGCCGCTGCCACTAAGCACTCATCCGCCAAAATCAAATTTTTGGTGGGTAATGTCAAGTTGCTTCCCAAGGGCAAAATTCATTGGCGAACGGCGCACTTCAATGATCGCATCTTCCAGGGAGATCGTATTCGCACCGAACTGAATGCCCGTGTGGAATTGGCCATGCCGGACGGATCCGTTATTAAAATCAATGAAAACTCCGTTTTTGACGTTAAAGAAATCAAAACGCCGAAAGTCGAGCATGCCGATAAAATGAGCTTTACCCTATGGGTGGGCAGCATCTTTGCCAAATTCCAAAAAATAGTACAAAAACGGCAAAGCCGGATTATTGAAAGTCCCAGCGCCGTTGTGGCCGTGCGCGGCACCCAATTCGAATTGCAGGTAGATCGCGATCAGACCACCACGGTACGCGTTTACGAAGGGCGGGTTTCTTTTCGTTCCAAACAGGCGCCGGGCGAAGTTTTCGTGAGCAGTAATCAGGAATCGAAAGTGGAAAAAGGCAAGCCGCCTCTGCCGCCCAAACCGTTTAAACCGAAAGGCGGCGGTTCCATGGGCGCCTTACCCAAAGGCCAACTGCTTAAAATCAATTTGTCCAAATTTCAATTCACGGATCCCGTTTTATTAACGGCCGGTTTGCCGTTACGCGGTCGTACTATTCCCGGCGCGCGCATCATGGCCAACGGCATTCCGATGAATGTGGGGTCAAGCGGTATTTTTACGGGTCGAATTCCGGTAACGGAAGGGTTGAATATCATTAAAGTTACAGCCGAATATAAAGGCAAGCGTCAAAAACAAATTGTCCGTGTTTTGGTAAATACTTTCAAACCGAAAATCAAGCTGGCCCGACCTTTAACCAACATGTTCACCAACCGTCGCGATTATAGCTTAAGCGGCGCCGTCTTCGATCGTACGCCTGGTGATCGGGTAAAATTGTACATAAATGATGAACTTGTCACCGAAGTGACGGGTCAGGGCAGCTTTAACCGTACGATTATTTTAAAGGAAGGCAAAAATACCATTCGCGTAGTGGCCGAAGATCTGTCCGGCAACCGTACCGTGCATGTGGAACAAATCTTTTTGGATACGGTCAAACCGATCCTGACCGTGACCGAACCGGCCCAACCGGTTTACGTGCGTTTCGAGCCGCCGCGCCCCCCCAATGAACACACCCCGTTTGCACAGGAACGCTTTAAGCAGGTTATCCGAGGTATTGTGATCGATCCTCAACCATCTTCGGGCATCAAACGGGTTTTGGTCAACGGGCAGGAAATCAGGCCCAATAACGACGGCAGCTTCGAAGCGACCATCTTTCTGAAACGGGCGGCAGCGGGGCGACGCAGTGAAAACCGTTTGTCCTTTATCGTTGAAGATATGGCCGGTAATATTTTACGCGATAACAGTCGGGTTATTATTATTCAGTAGCAAGCAGGAGGCGGAATGAAATTTTTACATTGGTTGATTTTAATAGCCGCTCCGGCGCTACTTTGGGCGCAAAGCGGATTTAATCTCACCGGGCGTATTTCGTTGCGAACCATGAACGTCCAATATGATGATCACTCGCTTTTAAAGCCCGATTCCATTCCCGATGATCAATACGCCAAAGCACCTTTGATTCCGGGACTGCAACAACGCCTGAATATCGCCCTTTTCGGCCGCACCAAATCCATGGATATTACTCTGTTGGGCGATTTGAAAAACAATCAATGGGATCAATTGAACCAATTTAAACGCGTCTATCGTCTGACTTTGAATATCCGCTCGGGATTAAACGAGTTTGTTGCAGGAGATTTTTTTGAAAACGGTTCCGACCTTTTCATCCAAAGCCGGGAAGTACGCGGTATTAAACTTCATTTGGAAAACAGCGGCAATTGGTATTATCAGTTAAACGCAACCGGCGGGCAGGTGCAGCGCGCGCTTGATGTGGGTGAACGTTTGCCCAGTCTCTACCATCAGTACGAAACTTCCGGGCAATACCGCCGCTACATGGCCGCCGGAATTTTCCGTTTCGGAAAACGCGACCGCTTTAATTTGGGCGTACGTTATTTATGGGGCAAGGACGATTCCAAATCCATTAACGAAAGTATTTTGGAACCGTTGACCAATCGCAATATCGGAGCGGACGGCTTTTTGTATCTTTGGCAACGACACATCAAATTTTTCTTCGAAGGCGATTTGAGTCGCAAAGATACCC
>JALWEA010000444.1 GCA_027039465.1 Calditrichia bacterium
ATATCCACCTTCCCGTCACCGGTAATATCGATGTTGTTCGTAATTTTACCGTCTTTGTTAAAATCATAACCGACACTGTCGTCGTATCCGGCCCAGGTCATGGCATGGTCAAACTTTGGTCCCCAATCGTACAGAATGTATTTATGAGCGGCATATTCTCCGCTGGGGATCAAGCGTAATTTACTCCCGGAAATGGCCAACCCCGTACCGGCCACTCCTCCTTCATGAAAGCTATGGTCGCCCAAATGGTCGTAAATCCAAAGCTTCAAATAATCCAATTTTTCGGGAGAATCAATATTAATGAAATCATTGTATTGCAACTTATTATTCATGGCATTAAACCATGCTCCGTACCCGTTCATCCATCCGTATTCCTTGTCATCATCGGGCGAACCGACCTCTCTTCCGTAAATTTTGGAATACGTATCGCCACCGTAAAAAATGGAATTGGGGATGCCGTTAAAAATAGCCATTTCCGCCTGACTGGAATTTCGGTCTGCGGTCATAAAGGTAAAATGTGAAGGGTAAATATTCATGGGGACATTACCAGGGACATTTCGGTAATTATTTATTTCGTAAGCAAACATGTAACAAATTTGCGAAGCAGCGCCGCAAGAACCACCCGATTGATTGAAAATGGGACGCATATATTTTGAATGAATATGACTAACTTTATAAGGTAACGTATCGCCTTGTTGCGCCAGCAATTGCAATGTTCGATGAATTTCCTGATCGGGAATTATATTGCGTGAAGCAGGCAATTGATAATTATCGACATACCATGGAGCACCCGTGGGATCGGGATTCAGATTTTTACTACTTATGCCCGTTTGCGCCCAAAGAGTAGCCACGAATAAACTTAAGGTAAACAGACCGATTTGCCATTTAAACATGAGTAATCTTTCTCCTTTAATCTATTTTAAAAAGATCATTTTTCGTATTTTGCTTTGTTTATAGCGCCTATTTCCAACCGTAAGTCTGTAGAAATAAATTCCCGAAGCCACATCAAACGACGGCTTGAAGAAATAATAATGTCGGCCTGGCGCTTGCCATTTTGGGGAAGATTGATCGATTATTTTTCCGGTAGAATCAAAAATTTTTAATTGCACCAAACTTCTTTCTTTTAAAACATATTCGATAGTTGTTTGCGGATTAAACGGGTTGGGAAAATTCTGCTTCAGTTCAAAATTATCCGGCACGGGAAATCGGTCGGATCTAACGGAAGTCCATGCTCCGTTTTTAAACGAGTCGATCTTTGAATCGGAAAAATCAAAGACCGACTTGCAATCCAATCGTAGATAATATGTCCGATTCGAATCGGGCTGCCAACCATTGATTTCGGCCATGGTATCCGAAGACGTGACGGTTTTACTGTCGAATAAAGGCGCAGAAAAAGTTTTACTCGTATCAATGCGTAATCGATACGTTTCCTGCGGCGCCCAGATATGATACCGAAATGTCCATGTTACCTTCACCCCTTGTTCGGTGTTTTCCGCACGTATCGACCGAATACGTAAGGCCTTCGGGGAAAATGTAGCACTCGGAATTTCCAAAACGGTTCCCGAAGCGTTGGTGGGCGTAATGGTTCCACCCGTTTCCAGAAAAAAATGATTATTAACAATACGGCCGTCGCAATTGGGGTTATCGCCGTTTACGGTGTATTTTGCTTTGGACAATTGGTACCATTTAAAAGTCCCGGCCTTCCTGAGACGCACATTAAAAAGTTCATACGAACGATATTTATCCGGCGTACCGGCCCAGTCTTCAAGAAAAGAAGTAATATAGTCTAATTGAGAAACCAAAGGATATTCAAAGGTTGCCAAATGTTTCCAGGCGTCTCGATCGAAATTAAAAAACCAGGCATCGTAATGCGTTTTTGAATTTACCACTTTACTTTTGACAAGCAACCTGTAAGGATGATGCTCCTTCCAACGGAAACCCCACATGGATTTCCAGCCGGTGCCCTCACCTCCGAAACGCTTCACGTGCACATCCCAATCGTGCCAAATCACTTTGGAAGTATCCCCTTCGGGATCCCACAAAGAAAAATGCACATGTTTGTAAAAGCCCGAACCTGCCCTTTGAACACCGGCATAACCGTTATTCCAACACAAGGCCGCGTAGTAGGTATAAAGTGCGGCGGAATCAACCTGGAAATCGATCATGATAATATCGGCGGCATCATTGTTAGGCACTTGATAACTCAGCCATAAGGAGCTGGCATGGGAGTATTCCTGACCAAATGTTAAAGAAGTGTATATTAAAGAAAAAGCAAATAATAAAATGAAAAATCTTTTTAACATTTCACAAAATATCCTTTTGTAATAAAAGGCCGGAGTGTTTTACTCCGGCCTTAATTGGAATCCGTATTTTCTTATTTGATGAGCAACATCTTTTTAACAGCCGTATGATTCTTTGTTTGCAACTTGTAGAAGTACAAACCGCTAGCCAAGCGGCTTCCGTCAATTTTCACCAAATGAGAACCGGCAGCCATCTGTTTGTTGTGAATGACATCCATAACTTTGCGGCCAAGAATATCATAGACTGTTAACTTAACTTTACTACGTTCGGGAATCGAAAAACGTACAAAAGTGGTCGGGTTAAACGGATTCGGATAGTTCTGCTTCAGCTCGAATTTACGAGCCACGGTATTGGTATGATCGATGGCCGTGGCCATTTTAACCAAACCGATCATGGCAGGAGAATCCTGTAATTGCCCGCTCGGGTCTTCCACGTAAACCGCTACATATTTAGCCTTTTCCGG
>JALWEA010000445.1 GCA_027039465.1 Calditrichia bacterium
TTTTTTAATGAACGCAATTTTAATGTGATTAATTACGGAAGAATTAAACGACCGTTGCAGCGGTTGGTTCGCTTGCAGTTCGAATTGCGCTTTTAAAGGATACAAACAAAAAATCATTTTGGGGAACTCTCAAGGCCGGGAGCCATGGCCGGTGCTACGGATTATTAAAATAGTGATATGAATGAATTGGGAATTGGTACTGTAACCGTGTCTCGATACGATCCAGCTCTCGCGATCTCTACTCGATAACCGGTTGCCTTTGACCGCATCCGGTTCCCGAGTGATTCTGCCGTACTTGTAGGGGTGAGGCATTTTCCTAACAAATCAAGAAATGATCGATGTTTTTGGTTGCATAACGTTAAATTTTTTGAATTTGCAGCGTCTTGACGGAAATGCTTCGCCCTTACTTCGAACACCGCAAGATGAAAGGCAGAATGGTAACGAGGGACGGACGCGTAGGTTTAAATTAAAGGAATGCGCTTTATTTTATTTTAATCCAGCTCCAGATTTCCCGTGCCGTCGGTTTTTTACCGATCATTAACGTGGACATGCGAAATACGCGTCCCGAAATCCAAATCATCACAATGATGGACACAACCATCAAAATGATGGTGGCGTAAATATCAAAAGTAATGGGCACACTGCTTAGCGGAATACGCATGATCATGAAAGAAGGCGTTAGAAAAGGAATGTAACACAACGCCCTGATCAGCGGAGCATTTGGATTGGCCAAAACGAGCAAGGACAACAGGACCGGGAAAATGGCAATGGTACGCAACAATTGATTAATTTGCTGTGCATCGTATTCGCTGGCCGAAACCGATCCGATGGTTACAAAAATAGAGCCGTAAAAAAGAAAGCCCAGACTGAAATAAATGACGAAATAAAGAGCGTTTTGCATGTTCAGGTACGAAATTTTACTGGCCGGGAGAAGCCCGGAGGCCACCAATAAAGCGGTAATCACAATCCAACTGAATATTTGCACAAGTCCCAGGGAACCCAGGCCCAGGATTTTTCCACCCATCAACTGGCTGCTATTTACGTAAGAAAGCAAAACTTCAATTACCCTGTTCGATTTTTCCAATAGAACGCTGCTGAACACATAACCGCCAGCCGTAAAAATGGCCATGAACAGCAAAAAGACGCCGATAAGCGGGCCGTAAAATTGCACGTAAAAATTCCATTCCTGGTCACCTTGTGGCAAAAGCTGGTAGCGTTTAATATGAATGGGCCGGAACCATTTCTGGATTTTACTGCGCGGGATTTGATCGTCCAAAATACGTTTCTTAATAATGATCGTGTGCAGAATCTTTTCAAAGCGGTCGATTTCGCGCAGGTCGCCCGGATTTTTTGTGTGGAATTCAACCACGCCCGTTTTGGCAAAGTCGGGCTGGAACACCAAATAGGCGTTAAGCACATCGGTGTAGAGCAAAGAGTCGGCCATGCGCTGCGCTTCACGTTTATAAACCGAATCCAGCGCCGTTTTGAAGCGGGACAATTCAATTTGAATCAATTCTTTTTCGTCACGGGCATTTTGCAGCTTTTCATAAGAACTGCGCAATACATAATCGCGGTTAGGAATTCGGCGATTTTTGTAGTATTGCATACGCTGTTCTTTTATTTGATTATAAACGGTGGTTATTGAATCCAAACGGTTGCGAATTTCGTGGTATTTGTTTAACATTTCTTTGTAGGTCGGCGAGTTGCCGACGGCCACGGTCATAACCATGTATTCCGAAGAACGATTGTTAAGGCGGTAGCTTCGGTTAAGTTCCCGTTGTAATTCGTCCTTGATGTGAAGGCCGGAAAGATCAATAATACCGATGAGTTTGGTGGAAATTTGCGGTTGCATGTTAAAAATGAATAAGGGCAACATAATGACCGCGGCAAACAAAAAGGGCGAAACAAACGTATTAAATAAAAAGGAACGCGACTTGATACGTGTGACAAATTCCCAACGGGCAACCCGAAATAAGTTTTTCATGCTTTCTCCTCGGCCTGCTCTTGAATCAGACGAATGAAAATATCATGCAAAGAGGGTTCAAACACCTCAAAACGTCGAATGCGGGCTTTTTCTTCAACTTTTTTTAATAAATCCGCCAATGAGATGGCGCCTCTTTTAAGCACAAATTTGTAACTGTTTTTGCCTTCTTCCAAAATTTGGACATTGTCAAGTTCGCTTAAAATCGGGTAATTACCCTCCAGCTCAATGTAATAGGCATCTTCGCGGAATTGCTTGCGAATCGCATCAACCGGCCCGTCAATAACCACCTGCGCCTGATTAATCAGGCAAATGTGATCGCAAATCTTTTCCGCCTGATCCATCATGTGTGTGGAAATAATCAAGATTTTGTTTTTCTTTTTGTATTCTTCCAAAATTTCCAACAGTACGGTTTGGTTAATGGGATCAAGCCCGGTGAATGGTTCATCAAGGATCAACACTTCCGGGTCGTGCAGAAAAGCGGCGATGAATTGAATTTTCTGCTGAATTCCTTTTGAAAGTTCATTAATGCGCGCGTCTGTGTATTCAATAATGCCAAGGCGGTCCAAATAGCGGATAGCTTCCACTTCTGCCTTTCTGGAAGTCATGTTATTGAGAGTGCCAAAGTAAACCAACACATCAATTACGCGCGCTCTGGGATACAGGCCGCGTTCTTCGGGCAGGTAGCCAAAATGGACGCCTTCAAGTTTATTACGCGGCGTTCCGTTAAAATAAATTTCACCTGAGTCGGGGCGGAGGATATTCATAATCATGCGCATGGTGGTAGTCTTGCCTGCGCCGTTAGGGCCTAACAGACCGAAGGTTTCACCGCCTTGAACTTTAAAGCTCAAGCCGTTCAGTACCAATGTCTCTTTGAAACTTTTAATGACATTTCGGACTTCGAGAATATTTTCGTTTGTTTCTTTATTCATGCCCAAACTCGGTTTTGGTTACAAACATAATTTAACAAAATTATTTTTATTTAATCTACTCTGAAAATTTTGCCGCCGCTTTGCTCGGTCAGTTGTTTTAAAAACGGTTCGACATTACTGCGCGGTATTTCAACGGTCAGATTAATATCCTGTCCGTAAACACTATCGACCAGTTTACCGGACATTTGATCCAAAAGATGAAAAATCCGGTTTTCCATGCCAAAAGCACTTTTCAGCTTCAAAACTTCCGTACGTATTTTTTCTTTTATTTTAATTGTTTTCAAAGCTTCCTTGGCTGCGTCGGAATAAGCACGAATGAGACCGCCCGTTCCCAGCTTTGTACCGCCGAAATAGCGCGTTACCACACAAAGAACTTCAAACAGTTCTGCGCCATCCAAAACCTGCAAAATGGGGCGTCCTGCAGTGCCGGATGGTTCCCCGTCATCCGAATAGCGGAACGTGTTTTCATCGATGCGGTAGGCAAAACAATTGTGGGTGGCATCGTAATATTTCTTTTGTACGGAAGCATAAACCATTTCCGCATGCTCCCTGCTTTCCACCGGAAAAATATGACTGATGAATTTGGAACCTTTTACAGTGATTTTTGCGGACGCTTCATTAGCAGGAACAAAGTATTTGTCCGCTTGACTGATCGGCGCTGTCATTGAAATCCTAAGATTAAAAATAATAATTAGTTATAATTTTTATCAATTTATGCAATGCTAAAATCATTGTCAAGATGGGATAAGGGTAGCGTCCGTTTGGATGCGAATACTCGGATCATTCTTTAGGCGGTTCGTCGGGATAACGTTTGGCAATGGCGCGAATTTCATCCAGCCGCTCGAAAAAGCAATCCACAACTAAAGGATCGAATTGTTTGCCACGTTCTTTTTCGATTTCCGCCAGAACTTGTTCCTCGCTCCATGCTTTTTTGTAAACGCGCTTGGAACTAAGGGCATCGTAAACATCGGCCAAAGCTACAATGCGGCCGAACAAAGGGATTTCTTCTCCTTGTTTGCCTTTGGCGGTACCATTTTCATTTTCAAAGCCTGGTAGCGGACGACCGGTTTGTACATCAACATGTCCGGGATAACCCTTGCCGTCCCAGCGTTCGTGGTGGTTTAGTGCCACAATCGCCGAAAATTCATCAAAATCGGAACGGGCGTTTTGGAAAAGGCGCGCACCGTGAATCGTGTGTTGTTTCATGATATTGTATTCATCATCATTTAAGCGGCCGGGCTTTTTAAGAATAACATCGGATATGGCTACTTTGCCCACATCATGAAGCATGGCTGCCAGGCGGAGAGAATCGCGCATGCGGTCAATTTCTTCCTGACGGAGACCATTCTTTTGGCCCCATGCTTCGTAAATTACGACTGCATAAGAAGCGACGCGGTTGGCGTGCGGCCCTGTTTCTTTAGGGTCACGTAGCTCGGCCATGCTGATCATACGCTCAATGGTTGTGCGGGTCATTTGAGCGCGTTCGATGGCGTTGGCGGCATAAATGGCAAAATGGCGAACGATAGGCTCGTCTTCTTTGGGGAATGGGATAATGTTCCCCTGATCATCTTGTGCGTTAATCAATTGCAGCACTCCGATGATATCGCCCCGACTGTTTTTCATGGGAATGGTTAGCATAGAATGTGTTCGATAGCCGCTGATCTGATCGAATTTGGGATTGAATGAAAAAGGGTATTGGTCCCGGATTTTGTAAGCATCCGGGATATTCAAGGTTTCGCCGTTATTGGCTACAAATCCGGCAATTGAGAAATTATCAATAGGCAAGGTAAAGGTCGTATAAATAAGTTTTTTGCCAGGTTGTAATCTTTTCTGCAAGGTATCATTTTGAGAATAACTAAAGCGCAATCGATCGTTTTCTTTTACATAAATGGAGCCGGCATCCGCACGAAGCAAATGTCTGGCTTCAGTCAGAACTTTTTCCAAAAGTAAATCCAAGTCGGCAATTTGACTGATTTCAAGGCCAAGCTGAACCAAACGATCGAGTTTTTGTTGATGTGTTAACACTTTTTTATCCCGATTAAATCGAACTTAGAATTCGTTTTTGCGTAAAATTACTATCGGTAAAAATAATAATAAATTTAAAAAATGAGTCAAAATAAAAATATATCGCTCAAAAGACTTTAAAAATTTAAAACCTGTTTAAAAAAGCTTGAAATACGTTTTTTTAGATTGTATATTAGCAACTCGTTTGTTGAAATAATATTTTTTTTCGGTCCGGTAGTTCAATTGGTTAGAGCATCCCGACACGTCGGGAAAGTTGCGAGCATTCTGATTGATCTGCCGTGAGTTAAAAAAAATTAAAAGTTTTATAATACGGTCCGGTAGTTCAATTGGTTAGAGCACCTGCCTGTCACGCAGGAAGTTGCGAGTTCGAGTCTCGTCCGGACCGCAAAATAAACCCCGCTTTTAAGCGGGGTTTGTTGTTTTTAAATGTTTCGTCCTCTCTACGGCAAGGAATGAAAATCTTCATCGTTTCAAATCAATACCTGCCTGTAAAATACGTTTAAAATCATGGACATTTACCTTTAGCATTCCATTTGGAATCAAACGTTTGGTTAACGTGCGATAATTGGGATCGCGGGAAAAGACCTGTGCAAAAAGCGGCAAGGCTTGCTTAACCGAACCCAAATTTGCCAGAGCAACCGCATGCCAGAACTTCATCTCCGTGTTTTGCGGGAACATTGCCTCGGCAGCCGAATATTCTTGCAGAGCAGCCTGTTTGTCTTTTTTCTCCAAAGCCAAATCACCTTTGTTCATGTGTTCGTAAGCGCGATAAACACGTACAATGCGTGCGATTTCATTAACGGCATTCGGATTGTCTTCCACACGCAAATCCATAACCACATCCTGCCAAATTTTACCGGTGGGCTTGATACGGACAATTTTAATGGCCGCCGATTGTTGGCCGCGAATATCACCGCCTGCTTTTTGTGCTGCCTTTAAAACCGCGATTAAACGTTCCGGTAAAGGTGCATTTGTGGTTTCAAATGCCTTGGCCATTGCGGGAACAACTTTTTTATTCAACATCATATTCGCCTGTACCGAAAAGCCGTTGCCGATAATGTGTGAAGCCTCGGCAATGCAGTTTTTGCCGGTATGCGTGGCTACGCGACCTTCCGTGTCCAGCAGCGCGACTTGACGGTAAGAGGCAGCTTTATCCGTTGAAAGCAATTCTGCAAGCGCTTCCTTTGGTGTTTTCCCGGATTTTAACAGAGCTAAACCTCGAGGGCCAAAAGAAACATTAACCAGCGATTGCGTGGCAACGACGCCAACCCCTGGCTCCGCCCACGCTACAATCGAACCCACCGAAAACCAATGCGACTGAACAGCCACGCCCATTAATCCGGCCTCCTTGTCGATAGCGACGACCGAAAATGTGTGTGCCAAAGGCTCTCCGTTGAACGTTTGAGCTTGGGCCGGCAACGTAAAAATTCCAAAAAATAAAAAAATACTTAGAATTAAACGACGCATACAACGCCCTCCTTGTAGTAAAAAATTTGAAGATTAATCAGTTGAATTTATCTCAATGAACCTAACGATAATATTAGGCGAAAATTGATCAGAAGGCAAATAGCGGGTTAATTCCGAATCCGGAATATGAAAATGATTTTTTAAATACCACGCCATAATCGTAGAATCAAATTCCGGATGGAATTGCACACCCCAAAGATTCGGCTCCAAATAAAATGCCGCGTTTTGATCTTTCGGCGAAACGGCCAATCCAACGGCGCCTTCCGGTAAGCGAACAACGGATTGACGATGGGACATGAAAGCCGAAAAAACGGTCGGAAGTTCTTGAAATAAGGGAGTAAGTCGGGCGTTGGTATTAAGCTCAATCGGAACGCTGCCAAACTCAGGGCCTTGGGTATTATCACTTACCTCTCCGCCGAAAGCATTGGCCAACAATTGGTGTCCGAAACAAATTCCGAGAATAGGAACAGAATGATCGTGTGCCTTCCGAACGTAGTCTTCCAGTTCGGGCAACCAATCCGGTCGATCGGTCACATTGGTATGGGAGCCCGTGATAATAATCGATTTGAAGGATTCGGCCGATGGCCAACCATCCATATTTAAGACATCAAGAATGGAAAAGATGGATTCGGGCAGTCCTGTTTTTTTAGCAATCCAAAATTCGAAATCACCGTATTGTTGCCGTAATGCTTCGTCTGTGGAGCCTGTTTTAATGATTGCAATTTTCTTCATTTTAGTTTGTACACCCTACAAAAAAGCCCGCATACAGCGGGCCGACCAATTAACTTTAAACGATTACGAAATGCTTTGAAGCGTTTTCATATAATTGGCGCGCATGTACGCTGCCGGGTCGTGCAGTGCTTTCAGGCTCATACTGCCTTTCATTTGTTCAATCGATTCGTATTCATGCGCTTCCATCCACGATTGAATATCATTGAGCATGCGACCGATGTGACGCGGCCCTTTTTGAAACAGAACCGAGGCAATCATGGCCACATCGGCGCCCACCATTACAGCTTTTAAAACATCTTCTGCCGTATGAATTCCTGAAGTGGCTGCCATATTTGCCTTAATTTTTCCGTACAAAATGGCAATCCAGCGTAAAGGCAAGCGTAATTCGTAGGAATTGGAAAATTCAAGGTCGTAAACGACATCCAAAGTTTCCAAATCGATGTCAGGTTGGTAAAAACGATTGAACAAAACCAAACCGTCGGCACCGGCTTCATCCAGACGTTTGGCGACATTGGCAAAGGAAGTGAAATACGGACTCAATTTAACGGCTACGGGAATATTCGTTACCTTCTTAACCTGTTTAAGATCATCGATGTACATCTGCTCAATTTCGGCGGCGGTCATTTTCGGGTCGGTGGGAATGTAGTAAATGTTCAGCTCCAAGGCATCGGCACCTGCTTGCTCAATTTTTTGGGCATATTCCATCCAACCACCGGCCGAAACACCATTTAAGCTTCCGATTACGGGAATGTCAATGGCCTCTTTTAACCGCCGGATTTGTTCCAGATAGTCTTCGGCATGTAAATTATGAAATTCTTCCGGTTGCGGGAAAAACTGAAGCGCTTCCGCAAAGGATTCGCTTCCCTGAGAAAGGAAGGTATCCAATGCTTTTTGTTCCTGAAGGATTTGTTCTTCAAATAAAGAATACATTACGACGGCAGCGGCACCGTTATCTTCCAATCGTTTGACCGCATCAATATTTGCCATTAAAGGGGAGCTTGAGGGCACGATTGGATTTTTTAATTCCAAACCTAAATATTTTGTTTTGAGATCCATTGATTTCTCCTTTCATTTTCCAAAGAAAAAGACAGGGCTGGATTTTTGATCCAGCCCTGTTCTGCTTATGACTTATTTTTCGTCATCGGATGAGTAATTTAGTTTGGAAAGGTGCTCGTAGAATTTCCAGTGTTTGTTAACCACATCCTGCGCTTCCCGAATGAATTTGCGTGCGCGATCCGGATCCATTTTCTGGACCATCTTGAAACGTGTCTCATTATTCATGAATTCCTCGATCTTGCGTGAAGGTGCCTTGGAATCCAGAATAACCGGACTCTTACCTTCTTTGATCAATTCAGGATTGTAACGGAAGAGTGGCCATTCGCCGGTTTCAACCGCCAGTTTCTGCTGTTGTGCACCGTATTTCAGGTTGTATCCGTGAGCAATACAATGGCTGTAAGCAATGATAATCGAAGGACCGTCAT
>JALWEA010000446.1 GCA_027039465.1 Calditrichia bacterium
AATAGAATTAAAAAAATATTTGGAGAGGTGGCCGAGCTGGCTGAAGGCGCTCGCCTGCTAAGTGAGTATAGGGGTAATCCCCCTATCCAGGGTTCGAATCCCTGCCTCTCCGCTAAAACCCGGCGATGCCGGGTTTTTTATTTTGTTGCACCAGGCTGATTGGTAAGTCGTCCCGATTCTCAGAACGCTTGCAAGACGAATTCCTCATCCTTTCTTTATTTTTACATAATGATTTGAAATTAATAGTTTTCAACCTAAATTGTCGATAGATGCCAAAAAAGTAAATGAAATATTCTGTTTTAATCAAAAGGGAAAGTATGACGCCAAAAGAACGCATACGTAAATCGATGAGTTTAGAACATCCGGATCGCGTGCCTATTATGTGCCAATTTAGCATTGGCTTTATGAACCAGCAGCTTAAAGAAACAAATATTACCCCGATGGAACTTTGGCTGGATACAGATAAATACGCAGAAGCGTTAATCTGGTTGCGGGATCAATTCGATTTTGATGGGATTCTGGTTAGTATTCATGGGCACGATCCGAACTGGAGAGATAAAATAAAAAAACTGGAAATTGTTAATGGGGTCGAAAAGGCTACCTTCGAGGATCGTATCGAAATATATGTGGATGATGATTTACCGGTAGGGCACTTCTTTGAACCTCGACAAAAAAATTTGGAGGATGTTGACCCGGATGAGATTCCTGAAACATTGGATTATATCCCGGCCTCGAAGGATTGCTATATTTTTTTATCTGATACAGATCCTTACCGCATTTTTGATATTCTTGAAGAAAAGACCAAAGGACAATTTTCGCTTCATGGAGAAGTTACGTCACCATTGGATTATTTATTGGATTTACTGGGTTATGAAAATGGACTTTTGGCCATGATCCTTGAGCCGGATAAAGTAGAACGCATACTTCAGCGTTTTACAATAGGCGTTGTTAAAATGGCCTCAGAGATGGCGGCCCATAAAAGTGTGGATGCCATAAAAATTTCATCGCCTTTTGCCGGGATGGGATTTATTTCACCCGAATTTTACAAAAAGTTTGAGCTGCCTTATCTGTCTCAAGTAGTGCAGGCCGTTAAAGCGCGAGGTAAGTTTGTGTATGTGCATACGTGTGGGCATATAAATGATCGTCTGGAATTAATGGCCGAGGCTGGTCCTGATGGTCTGGAATGCCTCGATCCGCCGCCGATTGGTAATGTGGAGTTGGAAGATGCTTTTAATCGAATCGGCGACAAAATGTTTATCAAGGGAAATGTAGATTCGGTAAATACGTTATTAAAAGGCACGGAAGAGACAATTACTAAAGATGTTGTAAAACGGATAAATATCGGAATGAAAAACAAGGGCTTTATCCTTAGTACCGCCTGTTCAATTGCCCCCAAAGTTCCTAAAGAAAACGTACAAATTTTAGCAAAATTGGCTAAAGAATATGGTGTTTATAAATAATGCAATTGGTTTTTGCCTATTTTTGTTTTTGTTCAAGATACGATTCTTGGATGCTATGCGAAATTTGACTTAGTAATGAGACCCCTATTTCCCCATCAAAACCAAGGGGTGTAAAATATTTTGGCTTTTTTCTGACTTTTATTGGATTCGATCATTTCCCCAAAAATAGTGAAATTGCAAATAAAATCGATCGGTTACCTTTATTAAGCATTTTGTCAAAATACCTCTTGTAGATTCGTTTCTATATCGAAAGTCGTTGATGGATATTCCAAAGAATTTTGAGAATAGCTTCTGTGCATTCTTGGTTAAAGATGGTCGTTTAAATGAAAACGAAAAAGAATATAAAAATATCGAAAAAAATCGAAAATTATTTGAAAATTAATAAAGGGGCTTTTATATTGCCTATGAATCACCAAATAGCAGGGCAAAATGGTTTTAGGTGAAAGACAACAAAAAATTATCGATGCTCTCATCGAGAAAGAATCGGCCAGCGTTGAAGAATTAAGTTCCATTTTAAACGTATCTACCGTTACCATACGAAGCGATCTTACCAAACTCTCCAAACTTGGTCAGGTTGTACGTACGCATGGTGGCGCCCGTATTGCCGCAGAACGGGTTCGTCAGGAATTTTCGTTTGCTACCCGCCAGCGTATTAATGCAGCCGCTAAAAAGGCCATCGGTGAATTAGCCGTCAACTTGATCGAACCCAATGATTCGATTCTGTTGGATGCAAGCTCCACAGCCGTAGCCTTTGCCCAGGCCCTGCACAGAGCCAACCTTCCTTTTGATATTAATGTATTTTCCACTGGCATTTGGACAGCCCTGGAATTATTAGGCAAACCCAATATCCATGTCGCCTTGGCCGGTGGTTCGGTACGAAGCACAACGGGGTCTCTAACCGGAAGCCTTGCCATGGAAATTCTCAACAAATTCAATTTCAATAAAGTGTTTTTAGGGGCTTGGGGTATCGATATCATCAATGGCCTTACAGATGCCCCTATGTTGGAAGTGGAATTAAAACAGCACATCGTCGGGCGCGCTCAGCAGGTAATTGCCATTGTCGATGGAAGTAAATTCGGCAAATTAGGTTTGGCGTCTTTCGCACGGGTAGAGCAGATCAATAAAATTGTTACCGATAAATCCGCCCCTTCCGAAGAAATTAAAAAGTTCAGAAATAAAGGTATTGAAGTTTTGATAGCCTAGGGAAAAGAGTTTCTTTATGGGCAAAGATCAATTAATCGAAAAATTCATTTCCATGGCTCGGCAGGTTGAAACAACAGTTGAGGTAATCAACA